>DAOUGX010000179.1:0-6123 GCA_034428855.1 Anaerolineaceae bacterium
CTGTTAATCAAAAGTTTGCGAAAGTTTGGTGGCAGGTTAGGAGAATATCCTGTCTGGATATTCTGCACGGATATGAAATACTCGGTAAGTTTTTCAGAATCGGATACGTTAAAGCTGTTCGATTTGAAAATGGACTTGCCCTTACGTAGTTATCCACTCGCAGAGAAAGTTTTCGCCTGTGCACAGGCTGAGGAGATGACCAGGTCGGATGTAGGCTCATTGGTCTGGTTGAACCCGGACTATCTGATCTTAAATCCACCGGACCTGTTCGGTCTGCGAGATCAATATGATGCGGCTTTCAGGCCTGTTCATATTCTTAATGTCGGTTCACCTGCCAATGGACCAATCGATGGGTATTGGCGCAGGGTCTATGAGGTGTTAGGGGTAGATCAGATCCCTTACACAATAGAATCGTTCGTCGATGGGCAGGAAATCCACCCATATTTCAATACCCACTGTTTTGCGATCAATCCATCCAAAGGGATCATGCAAGCTTGGAGAGCTTTTTTTGTCACTTTACTATTGGATAAGGAATTCCAGGACGAATACTGTCAGGACGAATTGCATCAATTATTCTTGCATCAGGTAGTATTGAGTGCTTTGTTGATGAAATCCATAAAAAAAGACCGCTTGTTGATGTTACCGCCAGAATATAGTTATCCCTTACATCTGCAGGAGAAACTGCCAGCTACCAAACGGATAGACTCCATTAATCAATTGGTCTGTATGGTCTACGAGGACACTATTCTGTTGGATGGAATTAACATCCTTGAACCGATTTTGTCTTGGCTAAAAGACAATTGAAAAAATAATAGGGAATTGACAAATGTTATGATGAAATGATAGTTACTTGATGAAATCTGTTTTTTGAAAGGAAGTGATATGTCAACAGCCAATACCATGGATCGAAATAATGTATTAACATCTTTACGAAAACTACTGGTAGAGAATGCTGACCCAAAAACCAAAGAATCCGGGCCAAAATTCTTTAAAGAACAGATTAAGTTGTATGGCGTAAAAACAGCGACGGTTTCAAAAATCAGCAAAGATCATTTAGGTTTCCTCAAGGATTGGGAAAAGGATAAAATTTTTGACCTGTGTGAAGATTTATGGAAATCCGGATATATGGAGGAATCCTTCGTTGCCTGCAATTGGTCCTATTCACTTTACAAGAAATACACGCGAGAAGATTTTTTCGTTTTTGAAAAATGGTTAGGTTTATATGTCCATAACTGGGCCTCCTGCGACACATTATGTAATCACACGATAGGTACATTGGTTGAAATGTATCCTGAATTAATGGAACAGCTTATCCCCTGGACCCTCTCAGAGATTCGCTGGTTGCGCCGTGGGGCAGCCGTGACATTGATTATCCCCGCCCGACATGGCAAGTTCCTGAATGAGATTTTCAGTATTGCGGATGCATTACTGTTGGACAAAGATGATCTGGTTCAGAAAGGCTATGGCTGGATGTTAAAAGCGGCCAGTGAAACCCATCAACAAGAAGTATTTGATTATGTGATGAAGAATAAATCAATCATGCCCCGAACTGCATTAAGATACGCCATTGAAAAAATGCCCCCGGATTTAAAAACAAAAGCCATGGAAAAATTAATATGACAGACTCTGCGTTTATCCCTGGTCTCCAATTAAGTGAGATGTTCTATCAGGAAGCGGTTCGACCGATCCTCGATCGAAATTTACCTGGCTTTACGCATTCTGCAGCCTTACTTGGTTATGGTTCAGATGTGTTGGGGTATGACACACCGGTCTCTCAGGATCATATGTGGGGACCACGATTGGTACTCTTTCTTCCGGTTGAGGATTTTGACAACACCTGGCAAGCTGTGGATGAGGTATTAAGACAGGAGCTACCGGTGCGCTTTCATGGTTATTCCACTCATTTTGGTAAACCGAATCCTCAAGATCAAGGTGTGCGTGTCTCTGAGGAAATCGAGAATGGTCCAATAGAGCATCTGATCGAGATTGAGACGATTAGCGGCTACTGGCAGAGGACGGGAAAAATCGATCCATTGCGAGAACCAACGATAACGGAATGGCTGACCATCCCGCAACAACAATTACTCGAATGGACAACAGGCAAGGTCTTTCATGATGATTTAGGATTGGAAGCAGTCCGAGGTCGCTTTGCCTGGTATCCGCATGATATCTGGTTGTATATGCTGGCAAGTCAATGGGCGCAACTGGCGGAGATTGAAGCCTTTGTGGGGCGCACCTGGCAGGTAGGGGATGAAGTTGGTTTCCACTTATTGAAAACGAGGGTCGTTGATCAATTGATCCATCTCTGCTTCCTGATGGAAAAACGCTATGCAACCTATGCCAAATGGTTGGGAACAGCTTTCAGGGCATTGAAGTGTTACCCGGAGCTGGGTAAGATTTTGGATCAGATCCTCAAGGCTACCAATTATCCACAGTGTGAACCATGGCTGGTAAAGGCTTATTCGTTGGTGGCGGAAATGCACAACGCACTCCAAATAACCCCACCACTGGATGTGCACACACGCACCTATTCCGGTTGGCATGTCTACATGGCCGTACAGCATGAACTCACACAGGATGATCCCAAAAACACGCGTCCACATCAGGTGCTGTTTGCCGGGCGATTTGTGGATGCCATCCGTGCTCATATTCGTGATTTGGAAGTGCTGGCATTGCGGCCGAATATAGGATCCGTCAGTCAATTTCTGGTGGAGTCCAGTCCGGCTGTTCAGAGTACATCTATCTGTCGGGGACTGGAGGACGATTTACCCTGTTATGCTGGTCCAGGGTAGAGCTAAGATTTTTTCACCTAACCAACGTGTTTCCGTACCACCATGCAATAACAATCCACCTAAAGCAGTCGGGTGGCTGGAAAGAAAAGCTTTCAGTCCATGGGTATCGCCATAACCTGGCTTAGTAGTCTGTTTGACTTCAATTGCCAGAATTTTTCTTCCATATTCCAGGATAATGTCAACTTCGTTGCCTGTATGGGTGCGCCAGTGATAGAGTCGAGCCGGTGGTGTCATGAGATTCGCCAGGACGCGTACATGATGATAGATGAGTGATTCGAATAGATTGCCAATTTCTCGTGCCTGACGCAGATCTTCAACTTGATAATAACCGGATAAATAGCTGGCTAATCCACAATCATTCCAAAATGCCTTGGGGGATTTCAATAACCGGGTAGTTCGGTTCACCGTATAAGCAGGAACACGCTCAAAGAGGTGGGTGGTCTCCAATAAATTTAAATAACGATGAACTGTTGGTTGTGATAATCCGGCATCTCTGGCAAGATCAGACTGATTTACTAATTGTCCTGTTCTTAAAGCCAATAACTCCATCATACGACGAAAATCAACCAACGCATCAATCTGGGATATTTGTCGCAAATCTCTTTCGAGATAAGTTGATACGTATCCATCCCACCATTGAACATACGAAGATTCATTGGAAAGACGCAATAAAGTCGGCATCAATCCTCGTTGAATAAAAGGAGTTGCATCCGGTAGAGGTAATGAGTTGTTGCCTTCTTCAGGCCAATCGCCACTCAGAATTTTCTTTAATAAACTTGTCGGCTCTGCAGAATTGATTTCACCTAAAGTTAAAGGATCCAGAACATGATAGATAGCTCTTCCAGCCAGGCTTTCACTGATTTGTTTCATTAACAATAAATTGGCTGAACCAGAGAGAACAAATTTTATTTTTCCGTTTGTTCGGTCAACATTTTGCTTCACAGCAGCCATTAAGTCAGGTGCTTTTTGAACCTCGTCCAATATCACATGATCAGTTCCAGCCCAAAGACCATTCGGGTTTTCCTGTGCCTGCCGAATAACATCAAAGTCGTCCAAGGAGAGATACCGAAATTGGTTGAAGGGATCTTCATTTAAGAGTAAGGTGCTTTTACCAACTTGTCGGGCTCCGGTAAGCACTATTACGGGAAAATCCTCAAGACTTTTCCGCAGCAATGGAGTGATCCACCTTTTGACATAGTATTCAGGGCGTGAATGATAGTTATTCATGATGTGAATAATAATACATTTGGATGCAAATTACAAGCATTCACTCTCTTTTCTCCGATTTAATTTCAATAGAAAACCATATAATTAATCTCAGTATGTATAACTCAAATAATCACTTCCAATTCCTCTACAAAAATACAAATCCGGAATTCGGTTTTACAGCAAAAACGACTGAGGAATTAATCATCTGGCAACAACAATTTCGTTCCCGATTGCGGGAGGTGCTTGGTTTAAACCGCATGCAGACAGATCTCAAAGACTTTCAACCGAGTGCCCATCAGGTGGATGAAGAAGATACCGGAACGTTTATCCGCCAGCGCTGGGTATTGCAGGTGGAACCAACCGTTCCATTGCCTTTTATTCTGTTGAAACCAAAAGAAATTAATGGCAAGATTCCGTTAGTTCTGACTCCCCATGGACATATGAAAAACACTGAGCTATATGCAGGCATTTTCGCCAGCCAGGATGAAGAAGAATACATGCTGGAAGGGGATCGGGATATTGCTGTCCAGGCAGTTCACGAAGGGTATCTGGTGATTGCCCCCACTACCCGAGGATTTGGTGAAACACGCACCGAAAAGGACAAAACCGAGGATAATCAGAATTCCTGCCGGGATTTACTGGTACACGATTTGTTGGTGGGTCGTACGCCTACTGGAGATCGGGTGTGGGACATTTCGCGTTTGATAGATTGGGCTTTCGAGGTATTACCGGTGGATAAACAGCGGGTAGCAATCACCGGAAATTCGACCGGAGGGACGATCTCTCTTTTTGCAGCTGCACTTGATGAAAGAATTACACTCTCAGCACCAGGCAGTTATTTCTGTACCTTCACCGGTAGTATTGGCTCGATCCATCATTGTGAATGCAATTATATTCCCGGATTGTTGACCCTGGCTGAGATGGCAGATGTTGCCGGGTTGATCGCTCCGCGTCCCTTCATGGCGATCAATGGCAAAGAGGACCCGGTTTACCCCATCGATGAAGTATACAAAGCATTTGAACAGTTAAGGAAAATATATGGCGTCGCAGGAGTTCCTGATAATGTAGTGCTCTCTGTGGGCGAGGGTGGTCACCGTTATTATAAGGCAGATGTCTGGCCATTTTTTCGGCGGTATTTAACCAATACTACCAACCAATAATGCTTAACTATGTTGATTTGGTAAGCATTCAACGATGGAAGGAATTTGAAACTATGAGATTTCATTGTCTATGAAATCAAAATGAATTAATGGAACTGATTGAGATAAAATAAAACAAAATCATGCTATCTGGAGAATCATGAAAAAGAAAATTCTGGTTGGTTATGCTTCCCGATATGGTTCGACCAAAGAGGTGGCTGAAACGATTGCTGTCGCCATTCGGGATGCGGGTTATGATGTGGATTTTTTGCCGGTCAAAAATGCCAAATCACTCGTTGCGTATCAGGCTGTAATTCTGGGTGCTCCGCTTTTCATGTTTCACTGGCACAAAGATGTACTTCAATTTTTATCCAGAAACCAGCGCATATTAATGGATCTGAAAGTAGCTATTTTTGCATTGGGTCCGACTCATAATCCGTATGATGAGCAGGAATGGCGTGATTCCTGGTCACAATTGAATAAAGAATTAGAACATTACTCCTGGCTAAAGCCGGTGGAGGTTGAAATGTTTGGCGGGAAATATGACCCGTCATTATTGAAGTTCCCTTTAAAAATGATGGTTGGGAGTGTTCCTGCCAGTGATATCAGAGATATGGATTCTGTAAGATCCTGGGCACTTGATTTAATTGAGAAATTTGATCTTAAGAAAGCATGATCAACACTCAGATTAAAGTAATTGTATATACAAATTATTGACAATTACTATCAAAATCTATAATAGAGTCATTCTACCATCCAAAGGAGGATGACTCGTGAAAACCAATCTAAACCCTTATATAAACTTCAGAGGTACTACCCGAGAAGCGATGACATTTTACCAATCCGTTTTAGGCGGGAAATTATCCATATCGACATTTAAAGATTATCACGCAGCAGAAGATCCCAGTGAAGAGAATTTGATCATGCATTCGATGTTGGTAACTGAAAATGGAATTGTGATCATGGCAGCAGATGCTCCAGAC
>DAOUGX010000180.1:0-1588 GCA_034428855.1 Anaerolineaceae bacterium
TTCAGGATCGAATTGAGTTCCCTTGTTATTGACCAATTCTTTTAATGCTTGTTGGTGTCCCATGCTTTTTCGATATAAACGATCATCCGTCATGGCGACATAGGAATCGACCACCGTGAGAATGCGTGCGCCTAATGGAATATTTTCTTTTGATAAACCATCCGGATAACCGCTGCCATCATATTTTTCGTGGTGAGAGCGAATAATCGGGCTGACGGGTCCCATTTTTGTAATCGGTGCCAGAATATTGGATCCTATTTGAGGATGTTGTCGCATAGCAATCCATTCTTCTTCATTCAAACTGCTTGGTTTGCGTAAAATTTGATCTGGCACACCAATTTTTCCGATATCATGCAAACGGGCAGCCCAGCGCATATTTTGAATTTCCTCATCAGAAAAATCAAGTTGTTCACAAACTTTTACAACCAGATCCTCCATGCGAGCACTATGATCTTCGGTGTATGTATCACGTGCTTCTACTGCATTAGCCAAAGCGATCACTGTTTCGATTAAACTCTCTTCCAGTTGTTTGTGTAAATTTGATCTCCGCAGAGCGCTGCTAGCCTGGTCAGCAATCAGACTGATTAACTGCAACTTATTGGCATCAAAGGGTTCACGTTGTGTGCGACGTTCTTCGCCAAAGATTAATAAGCCCATAAATTCATCAACCACTTTTAGCGGATAGACACAAACGCTGGTGGCCACATCTAGAAAGAGCGCCTGGGTATACTCCTCCGAGACACTTGTTCCATTCTTCTCTACAATGATATGTTTTCCAGATTCTTGTACACGTTTGTAAAGATCACTAACAATGGTTGGTTCAATTTTCCCGACACCAAAACTTGCGTCCAAATCACGGACAGAATAAGCAGATCGGCAAATAAAGTTGCCGGAAGGATCCAGGGTCAGGATTTTGGTATAGGTTACATTGGTGCTGATGGTTGCATATTGCGTGATGATGCTCAGAACCATATCCAGATCATCCGTTGCAACCAGTTGGCGGGACATATTGAAGAGGGTGGTTAGTTCTGCGCGGCGATCCTGTTCGATTTTATACAAACGGGCATTTTCGATTGCCACTGCCGTCTGGTTTGCCAGGGTGGTCAAGGTAAGCTGGTCATCCTGGGAATAACCTTGCTCGGATTTTTTAGGCCCAATCACAAAAATACCAACCAATTCGGTTTTTACCAATAACGGAATAAATAATTCCCCGTTTAACTTTTCAAGATCTTCGCGTTCTTTGCGCCACAGTGATTTGAAATACGGTAGGACATTCAAATCATTCTTCCGTAAAACAGTTTTATGGCTGGATAACCACAATGCGATCGGGTGGTTTTCGCTCATACGGATTTTTATAAATGGTTCCAGTCCAATATGGGCTGAAAGAAAATACCCAATTCCCTGACCACGACGTAAAAAGAAAGCTGCGTTTCGTATGTGGAGTGTTTCAGTCAGGTCTCTTAAGATCATATTCGTAACCTGATCAAGGTCCAGCACCAGAGCAGTACGACTGCTGAGTCGCTGGAGCATCAAGCTTGAATCATATTTTTCTCTGAAGAATAATTTATCGATGACCGATTGGGCTTTA
>DAOUGX010000181.1:0-9972 GCA_034428855.1 Anaerolineaceae bacterium
GGTAATTCCAACAATGGAACGGTTTCACTTAGAAGTTGATCTCGGGTTGCGAAACAATGACCTTCGTTACTTAAATTTCCGAGTGCATACAGCAATCCGGTTTGAATTCTTGCAGGAGAATCTAAAGCCAAACCCATTTTTCGGGCGATTTGATCAGCAGTTTTAAACCCGACTCCGAAAATGTCACGCGCAAGTTGATAAGGTGTCTCTCTCACGACCTGAATAGATTTGTCACCATATTGTTTGTAAATCTTGACTGCCAGACTGGCACTGACCCCATGCCCTTGAAGAAATAGCATGATCTCTTTAATTTGTTGTTGTTCCACCCACGCTTTTCCAATCAGGTCCGCCTTGGCTGGTCCAATTCCACTCACATCCAGGATTTTCTGAGGGGATTGATCCAGTACTTCCAGCGTTTTTACCCCAAAATGATCAACAATTTTCTTGGCAGTTACTGGTCCAATGCCTTTGATCAAACCACTTCCCAGATACCTGCGAATCCCTTCCAAAGTTGCCGGGTAGCGAACCTGATACGTCTTTACTTCAAATTGGCGGCCATATTGATGATGGTTGATCCAGATCCCTTCAAGCAACAAAGATTCCCCCACCTGCACACCAGCCAGTGTTCCTACTACTGTAACAGGCTGGACCTTCCCTTTGGGGATTAATTTGGCAATCATGTACCCATTTTCTTCATTCTGGAATGTTATCCTTTCAAGAACACCTTCCAATGTCTGTGCCAAAAGTGAGTTGGGTTGATTTTCCTGAGTCATGATTACATCTTACCAAATATAAGCAAGAGCGGAAAGGAAACCCATCTGAAACAGTTTAACTTCTTCTTGCTTTCAATTAACTTTATCAATTTTGTGTCGGATAAACAATCATCCGTCATTTGTCTGGATCAAAATTTCTCTAATCCCAGGCCGAATCAATCGCATGGTCAATTCTCCCATTTCTTTTGGGCTGGATGCCATATCGGTTTGCAGCCACTGAATGCTCATTGCATATACACTGCCTGCAATGCTGGCGATCACAAAATCCCAGGTTGTATCATCGATGGACATATAAGGAGCTTGTTTGAGTGATTGTTTGATTACATCATAACAATACTTGTGTAATTTATTCATGACCAGACTGGATACTTCTGAATTGATCAAGGATTTTAGAAATACTGCCTGATCCCCAATTTGTTCAAAAAATTTGATGGCCATTTTTCCTTGAATGATTGAATCCAGATGAGGATTCATATCAATCATGAAATTTCTATACATGGAATCCAGGTAATCCTCCAATACTTCTTCTTTATATCGGTAGTGCAGATAAAAAGTCGGACGCGAGACCTGTGCTCGATCGGTGATCTCTGCAATTGAGATTTTCGACATTGGTTTTTCAAGCATCAGCGATAAAAGTGCTTCCTGCAACCATTTTCGTGTTCTCCGAACTCTCAAATCCTGGGATTCATTGTTTGACATATTTTTCCTTTTTGTAAATTTTTTTACATTCTGTAAATATTCATCAGACAAAGATAATTGACAGGGTTGACATAAAAATTTACTATTATTTTATAATACATCATTTGTAAAATAAAATACAAAAGTAATATATCATGTCTCACAATCACTCTTCCTTTATTAATGTTGTCAACGTTACCAAAACATATTTCTCCCCGGCTGGAAATGTGAATGCATTAAATCAGGTAAATATGCATATACAAAGCGGTTCATTTGTGGGAGTCATTGGAAAATCCGGTGCTGGTAAATCCACATTGGTTAATGTTATAACCGGGGTTGATAATCCTACTCATGGAGAACTCTGGATTGGAGGTTTTGGTTTGCATCAGGCAAACCAGGAAAAAATCACCCGCTGGCGTGGGAAAAACATAGGTGTGGTTTATCAATCCTTCGAATTGTTGAACCAGATCAGCATACTGGATAATGTGATGTTACCCATGGACTTATGTGGTGGTTTTTCACGAACCAGAAGTAACCAGAGAGCGATGGAATTGCTGGAAACATTAGAAATTGCTGAACATGCCCAAAAATCGCCTGCATCCATCTCCGGGGGACAAAAACAAAGGGTTGCTATTGCCCGGGCTCTCATAAATGACCCGGACATCATTGTTGCGGATGAACCTACCGGATCTTTAGATTCTCAGACCAGCCAGATCATATTCAAGATTTTTCGAAGTATTGTCGAATCAGGAAAAACTGTTCTGATCGTGACCCACGATCGACAATTACTTCATTTCTTCGACCACCTTTTCTTACTGGCAGATGGAAAGATTGTTAAAGAAGCCAGGCGGAAGTAAAATGCCTGAAATGAATCATACAACTCCTTTTATTGTTTTGGAAAATGTGAGCAAAATTTTTCAGGTTGGAGTGATGCAATTTGTTGCCCTGCGTGATATTCATATATCCTTTTATCAGCATGAATTTACCGCAGTGGTGGGTAGATCCGGCAGTGGTAAGTCAACCCTGATGAATATGATCACTGGAATAGATAAACCAAGCCAGGGAAAAGTGATTGTCGGTGGCATGGAAATTCAAAGCATGCGTGAGACTGCCATGGCGAGGTGGCGGGGTGAAAACCTGGGAATTGTTTTTCAGTTTTATCAACTGATCCCGGTGCTCACCCTGTTGGAAAATGTAATGTTGCCCATGCAAATAGCCGGAAAATATAGTCCATCTGAAAGAGAGGAACGAGCCCAATTTTTGCTGGAGCAGGTAAATGTAGGATCATACGCCAATAAACGTCCTTTTGCGGTTTCTGGCGGACAACAACAGAGTACTGCCATCGCCAGAGCATTAGCCAATGACCCACCCATCCTTATTGCAGATGAGCCCACCGGTAATTTGAGTTCAGGGGAAGCCGCCAGAATTTTTGAAATCTTCCAATCGTTGTCCAAATCTGGAAAGACAATCATCATGGTTACCCATGATGAAGACCTCGCAAAACGGGCTAAAAGGGTACTGAAACTGGTGGATGGCAGGATGGAAAATACAGGTCATTCTTTCACCAATCTGAACGTAAATCATGGGAGTGCTTTGTGAGACCGCGCTGGAAAAAAATGATTGCTGATTTTTGGGAGAATAAAGCTCGTTCTCTCCTGATTATTGCATCCATATCAGTGGGGATTTTTGCCGTTGGTGTGGTTGGTGTAGGGTACCTGGTGATACCGAAAAGCATGGAGGCAACTTATCTTTCTACGAATCCAGCAAATATTCAGATTCAGACTGAATCTTTTGATGAGGATTTCCTCAAAACCATTCAAAAATTAGAAAGAGTTCAAGACGCTGAAGGCAGGACAACGTTATCTGCCAAAGTACAACATCCGATAAACGGAGATTGGCTTACCTTTAGCCTGATCGCTATCGGTGATATTGAAAATCACAGAATTAAAACCTTATCAAGTGTTCAAGGAGATCTTTTTCCAGGATCTAAAGAGGTGGTTATAACCAAAGATTCGCTGGATACACTTCCAGTTACGCCAGGCTCTTCCATATGGGTGGAAACAACTGCTGGCAACCAGAAGGAGTTGACTGTATCTGGAATTGTCATAGATTATAGTTCTGATTTAGCCATTACTTTCAACGAACGCACCGGTTATATTGCAACAAAAACGCTGGGGCACCTCTATTATCCAGATTTATATAATACCCTGGTGATTACCGTATCCGGCGATCAGAATGACCTGAATAATATTGAAGAAGTAGCAGAATTGGTCAGCCAGGAGGTTGAAGACTCGGGCAGGAGAATCCTCAGTCAATCCGTGACACGCTCGATCGATCAGCCGTATGCGAATTACACCCAGGCTATCTCCGTCATCATTGGGTTTATCGGTATTTTTATTCTTATCCTGAGCAGTGCATTAATTCTCAACACCATGAATGCTCTCATGGCACAACATATCCGCCAAATTGGCGTCATCAAACTAGTAGGAGGCCTCAGAAACCAGATCATTGGCATGTATGTTTTGTTGGTTATTTTTATCAGTTTGATCTCGTTAGTCATTTCGATCCCTGCCAGTGCTTATGTGGGTAGAATTCTGTGTGTAAATATCTTACCGGTTCTGAATGGTAAATTGGATACATCAGATTTATTCATTTTTATACCTTCAGTTATCATTACCCAAATTTTTGTTGCGATTTTAATTCCTATCCTGGCAGCTATCAGGCCGATCATTCAGGGTGCCAGTGTTCCAGTCCACAAAGCTCTGACTGCCAACCTGATTAAAAATGTTACAAAAACAGGAAAATTTGAAAACTGGCTGGACAATTTTCGCAGCAAAGATGGAATGATAACGTTGGGAATTCGGAATACCTTTCGCCAGAAAGGTCGACTTATCTTAACCATCTTCACTCTTTCATTGGGGTGTGCCATATTTATTTCTGTTTTCAATGTGGAATTATCGCTCAATAAACAGATTGAACGAGTGCTTCAATATAACCAGGCGGATATTTTTCTTTATCTGAATCGCAATTACCCGGCAGAAGAAATTGTTCATCAAATTAAAAAAGTTCCTGGTGTTGTGTATGCAGAACCCTGGTTGACCACGACTGCATTATTAAAGTCGCCCAACAAAACCGAAAATGTACTCCTGGTCGCACCTCCAACCGAAAGTGGATTGGTGAAAAAAGTTGTCAATGAAGGTCGGTGGGTATTGCCGGATGAAAGAAACACATTGGCTGTCAATGATGCTTTTTGGAATACCTATCCGGATTTAAAACCGGGTGATCAAATTGTTTTGGAAATATCAGGCAAGAAGGAATTCTGGACAATTACCGGCATATTTCATTACACAGGTTTGGACCAAAAGTATGCATTTACTGCCTTTGATAATCTGGCAGCTATCCTGAACACTCCATCTCACGCTATTTCTTTCCGTGTCGTGACCCAACAACACGATCTGGAGCATCAAATGCAAATGGCAGCCCGTATAGAGGACTACTTATCCACATCCGGTTATCAGGTAAACTCCATCACCGCCCGGGAAGAAATTGTACGACAAGGTTTGGAAAAAATACAAGTATTAATATACGTACTGTTGTTTTTATCTGTTCTGACTGGGATTGTTGGAGGTATTGGATTAAGTGGAACCTTAAGCCTGAATGTTCTGGAAAGAACAGCTGAAATTGGCATTTTGCGAGCAATCGGTGCATTTGATTCTGCCATTTCTCGCCTGATAACCTTTGAAAGTCTTTACATTGGTTTTACCAGTTATATTTTTGGGATCCTGGCATCCATTCCAATTTCATGGGTTTTATCCAATTTAGTCAATCTGGCGATTTTCAAAGCCACCACGCAATATGTCATCACACCTAAAGGGATCCTGTTGTGGTTCATCATCCTGATATTTTTGTCGCTTTTTGCCAGTTATTTTCCTGCTCGCAAGGCTACCCAACTCACAATTCGGGAGGTTCTGGCATATGAGTAATATGTTGGATGAGTAATAAATGTTTATTCGATTCACCCTGGAAGGAAAAAGTATGGAGGGAAGAATGATAAGAAAAATCACTTTAATCGTAATAACTTTAGTATTTTTAGTCATACTGAGCGCATGTGACCAATTCGAAAGCGCACAACCTACTCCCGTCGTTTACCAATCTGATTCTGAAAGTTCATCTGATTTGATAATCGCCGAAGGTGAAATCGTGCCTGAGCAAGATTTCCAGATACTATCTCCAACCAATGGGAAAATTGTTGAAATTTTGGCGCAGGAAAGTCAATCCATGGAAATTGACCAGGTTCTGCTACGATTTGAAGTTCCACAAAAATTATTAGCTGAATTGAAATCAGCTGAACTTGATTTGTTAAAATCCAATCAGGCATTGGATGATTTACACTTATATGGAGATTTGCAAAAACAAAAAGCTTACCAACGCCTGCTGGATGCTCAAACAGCGCGTCGAGCAGCACTTGCTGCCTGGGATGCCTTCGATGTGGATCAGTATGATGATGATCTTGAAACAATTAAGGAAGATGTAATTGATGCCAGGCAGGAATTGGAAGACGCGAAGGATGAGCTGAAAAATTTTCTTAATCTGGAAGAAGATAATCCACAGCGGAAGAATCGACAGGATGATGTGGATGAAGCCCAAATCACCCTGAATGAAGTAGAACGTGAACAAGCTGAGCTAGAGCAAACCTATGAGCAACTCAAACTAAACCTCGAGATCTCTCGTGCAGAAGAAGAAACCGCCACTCGTGAGTATCAAAAATACAAAGGCAACAATCCTCCTGAAGATCAACTGAAAATTGCTGAAGAGCAAGCCACTACAGCACAGGCCAGGCTGGATGCAATTCAAGCTCAAATTGATGATCTCGAAATTAAGGCTCCATTCAAAGGAAATGTAATCAATCTTAAAGTTCAGTCAGGCGAATGGATTTCTATGGGTCAACCGGTTGCCACCCTAGCGGACATGTCCGCCTGGTACGTTGAAAGCATCGATATAACCGAGTTGGAAATAGTAAATATCGAAATCGGCGATACAGCTTTAATCGAACTGGACGCTTTTCCAGGGGAGACAATTCGCGGAAAAGTGGTGGAGATTAAGGATTTCCCGGAATTAAAATTTAACGATGTTTTATATCGGGTTCGCATTGAACTTCCCGAGCACAACCTTCCCCTTCGCTGGAAGATGTCAGTCATTATTAAAATAGAGAAATAATATTGCAAATCACTTGAAATAATATTCGGAAAGAGTATAATATTAACCAGATGTTAGTTTAAAACTAACATCTGGTTAATTATGAAAAAAGGCGATTATTTATCTACCATCCTGAGGTCAAAAAAGACCATTTTTACATTGAAGGATTTAGCATTGCTTTGGCATGAATCTTCTACTATTGCCACCCGTGTTCGATTAAATTATTACGTGAAAAATGGAGATTTGTATAGAATTCGAAAAGGTTTTTACGCAAAAGATAAAAATTACAATCAGTTAGAATTAGCAGCCCGGATTTTAACTCCAGCATATATAAGTTTTGAGACTGTTCTGGTAACAGAAGGTGTAATTTTTCAATACTACGAACCAATTTTTATCGCATCGTATACATCACGAAAAATTTTTATAGATGGTAAGGAATATTGTTATAGAAAATTAAAAGACGAAGTCTTACATAATTCGATCGGCATACTTCAGTATAATGAATTTTCAATTGCGACAAAGGAAAGAGCA
The DNA here is from genome assembly GCA_034428855.1 of Anaerolineaceae bacterium. Taxonomy (GTDB): domain Bacteria; phylum Chloroflexota; class Anaerolineae; order Anaerolineales; family Anaerolineaceae; genus UBA6170. The sequence goes on from DAOUGX010000181.1 coordinate 7,179, forward strand.
ATGATAGACACATTATACATAAACAACTCTTATTATTTCGATAATGTTGAATCCATGAATTGGGATTTAATTCAGGAAATTCTTCCAATTTATCAGGATGATTTTTTAAGAAAAAAAGTTGAATCGATAATTCAGAAATAGTGGAAATTTATGACAATAAATATATCCTTACATAAAACCATCCTCTTCCAGATACTTAAGGACATTTATTCAAATACAAAAATCTCTCCATTTTTAGGATTCAAAGGTGGAACTGCTGCATTTTTGTTTTATGGGCTTGAAAGATTTTCAGTAGATTTAGATTTTGATTTATTAGATGAAAACCAGGCTAATCAAATTTTTGAAATTATTATTCGAATTGCTGAAAAATATGGAGAAGTAAAGGAGACACACAAAAAAAGGTTTAGCCTCTTTTGTATGATTGCTTATGATGATAAATCAAGAAATATTAAAATTGAAATCAATAAACGAACTTTTGGGTCTCAATATGAAATAAAAACTTACCTTGGAGTTCCAATGCAAGTAATGGTCATTCAGGATATGTTTGCTCATAAGTTGATGGCGATGCTTGAAAGAATGGATAGTACTAGCCGAGATATATATGATGTCTGGTATTTTCTTAAAAACAGAACAGCAATTAATGAAGAAATTGTTGAAAAACGCTCAAATCAATCGTTCAATGATGTGGTTCAACTATCAATTAAAAAATTAGAAAAAATAGAAAAACGCAATATCCTGATTGGCCTGGGAGAATTATTATCACCAAATCAGAAAGATTGGGCCAGAGCAAAACTTATAGAAGAAACCATCGCATACTTGAAATTGTTGTTGCCTGATTAGATAATTTTAAAAATCTAATGGATTTTGTAAATTCAATAATTAAGGTCGTTTGATATAATACCAAAAATCTTTTTCCCAGGTTAGATGGCCATTTGACAATGTATATTAAGAATGTTATCCTGCCATTAAATTAAACTACGGAGAACAGCATGAGCCAATTTGAACCTGTTTCCATGCATATCGGGAAAATTCATTACAATGTTTCTAACCTGGATCGAGCTTCACATTTTTTTGAAGAAGGTCTGGGCATGAAAGTGCTGGAGAAATCAAATCAATCGGTTACCTTAGGCACCATTTCCAACCAGGCATTATTGGTTTTACATCGGGTCAACAATCCCCCACCGAGAAAAAGAACCACCGGCTTATATCATGTTGCTATCCGATTACCTGATCGTGAAGATTTAGCCCGACTGATTTATCACATGGTAAATAATCAGGTGGATTTGGAAGGTTTTGCTGATCATGGAGTTTCTGAAGCTCTTTATCTGACAGGGCCGGAAGAAATGGGCATTGAACTTACCTGTGATAAAGATTATGATCAATGGCCTATCGATGAAGAAGGTCAATTAGAAATGCTCACTGACGACCTGGATTTGGATGACTTAATCTTAACAATACAAGGAAAAAATAAAAAATGGCTGGGATTTCCAGAAGGAACCGCAATTGGTCACGTCCATTTGCGAGTTGCTGAATTGGAAAAGACCGCTGCTTTCTATACAACCCTGGGATTTGAAGTTACACAAGAATATGGGGAACAGGCTCTTTTTCTTGCCAGTGGTGAATATCATCATCATATCGGTGCCAACACCTGGCAAAGTGCAGGAGCATCTCCATTACCACCCGATACGGCAGGGTTAAAGTTTTTCGAAGTAATCCTTCCGGATGCTGCCAGTCTGGATAAGATAAAAATCTACTTTGATGAAATCGGCATACCGTATGAAAAAACGGATAATGGACCTGTATGGCTGGTGGACCCGAATGGTATTCAGCTTCAATTAACCACTTAATTTAGCCCCATTATTGCTGATTAATCGGAAGCATACCATAATGCTTCTTCCACCACCCAGCCAAGAATCTTTGATTCTTCAATTTCAACCAGCCACCAATTGTACTTATCCACAACCGCTGGCCCATCAATAATTTTTAATCTCATGCCGGGCTGTAGATAACGTTTGATCGCACCATTTAATGAAGGCATTTCACGTAACCGTAAATCATTCCCGGAAATTTTCACAATTAATCTTCTGCCTGGTTCGAATACCGGTGAGGCTAATCCATACGCCCAATCATCCTGAAAATGCAAAGAATTTTCAACCACCCAGCCAGAGAAATCACCTACTCGCACCTGCCACCATTCTTCTCCACTGACCACTGAAGATTTATCCATCACCATCACCTTTTCACCAGGGATCATTTGTTTCAAATTGAAGGCATCATGGGATGGTTTGTCTTTCATCCAGTATTGAGTTTCCGAAGGCAAAACAATATATTGCGCATTGGGTTTAAAACTTGAAATGATATTCAGCCATCCCACCAATTGGATGGGATGATCACTTTTGTAAAACAGACGAGGTTCACCTCCCTGCAGATTTGTCAAATAAATCGCCGAATTTGGTTTCTTCTCTGTGCCTTCCAGGCGTGTAAATGCAATCCGCTGTCCATCCGGAGACCAAGCCAGTTCATCCATTTTTAATGTTTGTGTTGGGCTCAATAATTCTGACCGGGTGGCAAACACAAAATCAATCAGCCGTATACCCTGGTGTTGTTCCGCCACAGCCATCATTTTTGCGTCCGGTGACCATGCCAGCAATGGATCATCACAGGAATCAGATATCAATTCAGGAACACAATTTTCAGTCGCAGAACAGGTCAACAAATTTACTTTATAAATCCGTGTGAATTCTTCCAGGTCCGGATCAACCATACAGAAGGCAACTTGTTGGTCATCTGGCGA
>DAOUGX010000182.1:0-2150 GCA_034428855.1 Anaerolineaceae bacterium
ATAGTCTGTTGGGTTGCATCGGGACGATGGTAATATTCATTAAGCATACAATTGGAGTGAACAGCCACCTCTCCCACATGCCTGTCTTCGAGAGTATTTCCGTTTTGATCCACAATTTTCACCATCACATTGGGGATCGGCTTTCCACAAGAGACCATTCGAACGGCAGGTCTTTCAGAGGATGCTGGTAAAGCGAAATTCTGGGTCTGCAACAATTCTCTGTCGATGGCCTCTACATACAAAGGTTGCCTTAATTTTGTTTGAGTAACGGAAAACACATTCTCTGCCATGGCATAACTGACTGCCAGTGCTTTTTCGGAGAAACGATAGGCTGAGAATTTTTCCAAAAAGAGTTGATGTCCATCATCACGAACAGGTTCAGAACAGTTGATCACCGCTCTCCAACTGGAAAGGTCAACCCCTTCCAAGTGGCGATCACGAATTTTTTGTGCACAGAAGTAATACGCAAAATTTGGTAGCCACACCAACGTACCCTTATATTGTGAAACAGCGGTAAAAAGCCGTTGCGGTGCTTTAACCCAGTCGAAAGGAGAGAGCAACACCAGGTGAGTTCCGGTCAGAATCGGGAGGATAAATCCGGCAATCAAACCCATGTCATGATACAGTGGCAACCAGGAAACAATCACATCCTGTGCACAAAACTGTAATGCCATACCTAAATTTTCCAGTTGATTAAACACCGCCTGATGAGAAAGTGCCACCCCTTTTTGCAGCCCGGTGGTACCGGAGGAATGCTGTAATAATGCAATATCATCAGGATTTCTTTTTAATCCAGAAAATTGGGTTAATTCAGGTTGATTTGTGTGGAAAATTTGATTGCTGAGAATGAGTGCTCGCACGGAATCACCAGATTTAAGAGCCGGTCGAATTTCTGGTTCAAACTCAGGATACGTAACAATTGCGGAGGGCTGAGTAACAGATATAAGGGCTTCCAGATCGTGACGATACCGGTCTGGCAACAATTTTTCCGTCAGATACGGCATGATGGAAGGAATAGCACCCTGCAGGATCGCTCCCCAAAAAGCATACACCAAATCCACACCATGTTGCAAAATCAGGATGACCACCTCGCCAGGCTGGATTCCATGGTCTGTGTATGTCTGAGCATATTTAAGCGCACCCTGCACAAGGTCCCGGTATGTGATCGGTAGATCGGGAACACCGGCCTGCTGCAGAGTAACAATTACCTGATCCGGTTTCGTTTGGTACGCATGTTGAAGCACATGCGAAAAGGTTGTCAAATTCACTCCTATTGTTTCGACTGGATCAGCAGTACCAATTGTTCCAGGGTATCAAAACTATCCGGGTTAAGTTCTGTGTCATCAATCACAACACCAAACTCATCTTCCACCAACAACGCCAGATCCACCAGGCTGAATGAGTCGATCAGACCACTGGAAATTAATGCTTCGTCAGCCTTAATAATGCGGTTTGGCTCTTTCAGGATATTCTGTGCGATTTTCTGTGATAATGTGGTGATCATTGTTTGTGACATATTCCCTCCATGAAAGTTGGATGTTCTGATTTTATCAGAAAAAAGTGTGGTAATTAATTTCCAGCGATGTTCAATTTCCAAACCGTCAGCGCACATCTGTCACGGTGGTGATAAAGCGTTGCATATCAAAATAACTCTTGATCTCACGCCGGCTGAAATAAAATAAGCGATCCTGCGTGTGAATGGTGAAACTACCTAACCCGGCACCGGAGGTATATCCACAACCAAAAGCGATTGTTTTCTCCCGGTCATTTTCTATTCCGTATGGGTAAGCAATACTTTGGATGGGTATCTGCAGCATTTCAATTAAATGGTCTCTTGAACCACAGATCTCGTCAGTTCGGTCGGCACAGGTGTTGAGATTGGCATGGTTTTTGGTATGCGAACCAAACTCCCAGCCAGCATCGGCAAGCTCATGGATGATATCGACACTGAAATTTCCATAATCCCCAACTGCTTCTTCTATCAGGTACATCGTGGCTGTAAAACCAAGGTCTTTCAGAATTGGATAGGCATAGTTATAAATATCAACATTTCCGTCATCAAAGGTGATGATAAATGGTTTGTTCGGTAATAGTTTTCCCACATGAATCGCATCCACCATATCCTGGACTTTAATGGTTCGGTACCCATT
>DAOUGX010000183.1:0-5534 GCA_034428855.1 Anaerolineaceae bacterium
AAGGCATGCAGGACGCGCACATACTCCTGTTTCACTTCCTCCCAGGTGACTTTATAATCCGGCAGGGGGCTGGCGACGATCACGATGGTCTGGCAGCCAATGGCCTGGGCGATTTTTCCCAGTTTATGCAGTTGCGCTTCGACCGTGGAAAAGTCATTTCCGCGGAAAGCCACGAACTCGATCGAGTTTATGACCAGGGGCAGGACATGCTGGTTCTCGAAGAGGTCCTTCAGATCAGATAGTGAGTGCGTCGCCAGATAGACCTCAAGCTTGTCCGCCCAGATTTCCAGCGCCTGGTATCCGGCTTGCGCGCTGATGCGGACGTCGGTCTCCAGCGTGCTGGTTTTGGTGGTTGCGCCATGAAATGCCAGAATCATTGTGCTGCTCCTTGCTGATCAAACTCCTGCAGATAGACCATGCGCTGTTCGTGGAACGATCTCCAGGCGGCATGTCCCAACAGCACAGCCAGACGACCATCTTCCCCATTCACCGGGGTGGGTTTATCCTCGCGCACACAGGACACAAACTGGCGTACTTCCTCTATATAGCAAGGGGCATAGCGCTGCATGAAAAAATCGGTCAGGCGGCTGGCGTGGAAACCATCGCGACACCCTTTGACGACCATATTCTCGCTTTCATTGCCGGCTGAAACCAGACCGTTGGTGCATAGCACTTCGATGCGCTGGTCATAGCCATAAACTGCCTGGCGGCTGTTATCGATATTGCCAAGCATGCCATTGGCAAACTTGAGGTTGATGACACAGGTATCCAGGTCCCCGATTGCTTGCACAGCCGGGTCGATCAGCACATCCCCCAGTACCTGAAGGGCTTCAATCTCGCCGCCCAGGAAGCGTGCCATGTCAAAATCGTGGATGGTCATATCCAGGAAGATACCGCCAGAGGAGCGCAGGTAGTCCATGGGAGGCAGACCCGGATCGCGACTGGTTATTTTTAAGAGGCAGGGACGTCCCATTTCACCGCTGCTGACCACCTCCCGAATTTTCTGGAAATTGTGGTCGAAACGGCGATTGAAACCGACCTGCAGCTTCACCCCGGCCTTTTTCACCACCGCCAGAGCGGAGTCGATTTTATCCAGCTCCAGGGCGAGCGGCTTTTCACAGAAGATCTGTTTACCGGCCAGGGCGGCATCTTTGATGATGAAATCGTGCGTGGTGGTGGTCGTGGCGATCAGAACGGCTTCGATCTGCGGATCGGTGAGCAAATCATGATAATCACGGACCACCCGGTCGATGCCCAATTCCGCCGCAACGGCCTGGGCTACCTCGAGCCGGATATCGCAGAGCGCCACCAGTTCCGCTTCCGGGATGTGCCGGGCGATATTCCGACAGTGGACACTGCCCATGCGTCCCGTTCCAATGACTGCCATTTTTACAGGTCTGTTCATATTTCCTCTTTGTGGGATGTGGTTTTATTTAATGATAAATCTGATGTTGCTCGAAAACAAGCAAAAACTATGAAACTTTTCTTACATTTTGTTTTGTTTAGAAAAACAGCTTGCTTTTTTATTTTAATAGTTGTATTATATAAAAATGTAGTAAATATTTCAATAGAATGTTTTTATGAAATATTTCCATCTCCCCCCTTTTTTATTAACAATTTGATAGCTGAGGTGACCCTATGAGCAAAGACACTTTGAAAACAGGTGAATTTAATCAACTCATCAGTAATAGTTTTCACCAGCTTACCAAAAGCGAGAAACGTATTGCTACCTATCTGGTACAAAATCAGAATGATGCAGCTTTCTTTACTTCCCTTCAGATCGCTGAAAAACTTCAGGTTAGCGAGGCTACGGTGATCCGATTTGCACGTACTTTAGGTTTTACAAATTATCCGGAAATGCGGGTGGCTTTGCAGGAAAACTTCCGAAAAAGAATAACCAACTCCGTCCGCTTGCGCAGTCGACTGGAGGAATTGCAATCCGATGGTGACCCGTTCGAGCGATTCATTAATTCGGAAGTGGATTATCTGATGCAAGCCGAAAGAACTGTCGACCGAAAAGCTCTGGAAACTGCCGTGGAATTGCTCAGGTCTCATGATCGCGTTTTTGCTTTCGGTGTGGGTCCCTCCATTTCACTGATCAACCTGCTTGAAATAAGACTGACACGGTTGGGACGTCTGGTGGTTCCTATCACAACAGCCGGGCGCGAAATGTTAGAGCCCATGCTGCTGATGAAAAAAAATGATTTACTGATTGCTTATGGTTTTTTCAGCTTATCTCCTTACTTGCAGTTAATTTTGGAACATGCTTCGCATCGTAAAACGCAAATCATTTTAATTACGGACACCCTTGGGCCATTGGTTGGCGGTTTAGCCTCTGTGGTTCTGGCTGCGCCACGTGGTCCCATTTCTTCTTTCCATTCTTTGACCGTGCCAATGTCCATCACCAATGCATTATTGCTTGAACTCAGCGCAGTGGAAGAAGAAAAGGTGTTGAATAATCTGGATGAGCTGGATCAATTAAGGCAACGGCTCGCTCAATCCGTTTACGACTCGTCAAAATAATCTTTTCAGGAGAACCATCATGGCTTTTCACGCGCATTCTATCCATCCTTTCTTCCAAAATTTGCTCATAACTCTGAGAAGATTTATCCGATGGCTTGCCAACCCCAAAGTGTTTTTATCACTCATCATGCTGGCGATGATGATTTATTTGATCATTGTCCCACTGTACCGCATGGTGGAAACGACCTTAACCTTTCAGGATAAAGACCTGATCAAATTCCCTGACGCCGAAGCGGGTGCTTTTACGTTCTATCACTGGACACGCATGCTGACCGGCAAAATCAGCCAGGTGATGCTGTATGCCCCTTTACGAAATTCGCTGGTCGTTTCAGCAGGGGCCACATTAACGGCTTTGTTGTTAGGATCTTTAATGGCGTGGTTTGTGGTTAGAACGGACCTGGGTGGTAGAAATTTTATCAATAGCCTGGCGATCATTCCATATGTTATGCCTTCGTGGACCATCGCAATGGCCTGGACACTGATCTTTAAGAATGGAACGGTCGGCGGCTCTCCTGGGATATTAGAGTTCCTGCTTGGTTCCAGCCCGCCTGATTGGCTTTCTTACGGTCCCATCCCCATCATGATCAGCAGTGGGCTACATTACTATACGTTTTTCTACCTGTTTGTCTCAACCGCACTCATTTCCATTGATTCCAATCTGGAAGAGGCTGGAGAAATCATGGGGGCAAGCAGGGCTCGAATTCTTGGAAAAATCACCTTTCCGTTGATATTGCCAGCTTTGCTCTCCGGGTTCATTATGACGTTTTCACGAGTAATGGGGACATTTGGCGCGCCGAATGTGCTTGGCGTGCCGGTTCGTTACTATACCCTTTCCACCATGATTCGCTCCGACATGAAGCTGGGAAACAATGCAGACGGTTTTGTACTGGCCATTATGCTGATCCTCCTGGCTTTTATAACCGTATTCATCAACCAAAGAGCCATCGGAAAAAAGAAAAGTTTCGAAACTATCGGGGGCAGAGGGTTTGTTTCGAAAAGAACGAAATTAAGGAAATGGAAAGGGTTCCTGACGGTTTTGATAATAACGATTGAAATCATAATCGCTATTCTTCCAGTGGTTCTGCTTTCCTGGAACACCTTTATGCGTAATTCCGGAGATTATAGCCTGAGTAATTTCACCCTGCAGCATTGGATCGGAAAAAGCGATCCCAATTTTAATGACGGCCTGCCAGGGGTTTTACGCAATCCCTTTATTTGGAAAGGCGCGTGGAATTCCATCCGACTTGCCGTTGTCTCTTCATTTTTTGTTGCCTTTCTGGGGGTAATTTTGGGATATGCCATTGTAAAAGGCCGGGGCACCTTCCTTTCCAGGGTTGTGGAACAACTGGCTTTCGTCCCCTATGTTATACCTGGAATTGCATTTGGCGCAGTCTATATTTCAATGTTTGCCAAGCCCGTCGGACCAATACCTGCTTTATACGGAACATTTGCTTTATTAGTGGTGGTGTCCGTTGCGAAAAATTTACCGTTTTCGAGCCGCACCGGGGTTACCTCCATGCTGCAGGTTGGACGAGAACTGGAGGAAGCCGCAGAAATTGCAGGCGCAGGAAGCTGGTTGCGGTTTCGGCGGATCATCTTTCCTTTAATCAGAGGGGGGATTGTATCCGGTTATTTGCTTTCATTTATCAGCTGCATGCGAGAACTCTCCCTCATCATCCTGCTGGTAACCCCGGCCACGCAGGTATTGGCCAGCATGACGATGAGATACATAGAAAATGGTAGCGATCAACAAGCAGATGCGGTCATCGTTTTATTGGTCCTGCTGGTGCTCATTGGCAATTGGGTGATCAGCAGGTTTAAGTCGGGCAGTTTACAAAAAGGCCTTGGATTTTAACAGAAGCAAAGGAAATTATGGCAACATCCATCACCATTAAGAATTTAACAAAACGTTTTGGTAATTGTGTCGCAGTCAATAATGTCAGTCTGACCATTGAGCCCGGAGCATTTCTAACCCTGTTAGGGCCATCCGGTTGTGGAAAAACCACCCTGCTGCGCTGCCTGGCAGGTCTGGAAGAACCAGATGATGGCGAAATTTACATTGGGGACACGCTGGTTTACTCGAGCGAAAAAGGAATCTCACTTCCGGCTGGCAAACGAGACCTCGGGCTGGTTTTCCAGAACTACGCCTTATGGCCGCACATGAAGGTGGATAAAAACATCACCTTTGCCCTGGAGATTAAGAAACTGGACAAAAACGAAATGGATCTGCGCGTCCGGGAAGCATTGGCACAGGTAAAAATGACGGGCTACGAAGATCGTTATCCCCGTGAAATGTCAGGCGGTCAACAGCAACGCATCGCACTGGCTCGTATGCTTGCGTACCGCCCTAAAGTTTTCCTGCTGGATGAGCCACTCTCCAACCTGGATGCGCGTTTACGTATCGATATGCGCACGGAGCTCAAACGACTGCACCACGAGTCCGGCGCAACGACCATTTATGTCACCCATGACCAGGTGGAAGCGTTAACCATGTCATCGGTGATTGCAGTGATGAAGGAAGGTGTCATCCAGCAGCTGGATTCACCCGATCGTATCTACCATTATCCGGCCAACTTGTTTGTAGCAGATTTCATTGGAAATCCCAAAATCAATTTGCTGAATGGCAAGGTGGTTGCAGTCAACTCGGTAGGGTTGGGCAACTTTCAAATTCCCCTCGACACCCACCATGCACAATCTGAAGTAATTGTATCAATACGCCCGGAAGATATTTCCATTTCCAGTGCTCCCTTTCCGGGTGGTGTTGAATTCATCGCGTACTCGGTTCTGCCAGCCGGGGCTGACACAACCATTGTTGCCAAATCCGGTGATATTGAATTGACCATTCGTGTTCCTGGAATCAGCAAAGTAAAGCTGGATGAAAAAATCTGGCTCAATTTTAACCCGGAGATGATCAACCTGTATAACAAAGAAACATCCGATTTGATCGTCTAACAATTTCTGACCGATTGAAATAATCAATCTATCGAGTAGCAACCTGTCCAATCCCAAAC
>DAOUGX010000184.1:0-1719 GCA_034428855.1 Anaerolineaceae bacterium
GGCTAAAGGATTGAAAGTGATCGAAACAGCAAAAAATGGTGAGGAAGCTCTTGAAAAGTTAAAGAATTCTCATCCAGGAATCATCTTAATCGACGCACATATGCCGGGATTATCAGGACAGGATACTACAAAAATAATCAAACAACTCTATCCGGATATAAAAGTCTTAATGATGACCATGTCTGATCGCACCGAAGATTTACAGGCAGCCATTGAAAGTGGTGTGAATGGCTATGTTCTAAAAAACCAAAGTCCGGAAGAACTCTTCAAGAATCTGACCCGAATATTACATGAACCACTGGTCATTTCAACTGAAATGACTAAAAAAGTCCTGGAAAGGCGAAATTTATCCAGCGAAAGTCAAATCGAAATTAAAGTACCCGCTGCGATTTTTGAACTGAGCGCGGTAGAACTGGATATTCTGGAAAGGGTTGCGAAAGGTGAAGGATATAAAGAAATCGGATCGGCACTGAATTTGAGCCCACATACGATTAAGTATCACTTTAACAAGGTGTTAAACAAGCTGGAAATTGATACCCGTGGGGAAGCAATTCATTTGGCTATTCAGGCAGGCCTCATTAAAGGGAAAAGGCACACCGATCAGATAATCTAATTCAGAATTTATCCATCTATTATCTATCAGTTATCCAACGAGAGAGTGTAATTACTCCTCGTTTTTTTTACTATAGTATCAGGCAATTTCTTTCACTATTTCATATTGACTGGATAACTATGAAAAATTTTCCTCTACGAACATTTTTATTTGGCAGATCACTGTTAATGGCAGGCTTGGAAACAACATTAGAAACCCAAGCACGAATTATTATCGTGAAGCGAACAGACGCTTTATCAGAATTAATTGAGTTTCCTCTGGATTCTGTTGATTTGGTTATATTCGATCGCAGCCTTGCAGATGCACAATATATTCCAGGATTAATTGGGGGAAGACCTAATTTAATGGTCTTAGGAATGGATTTTTCAACCCACCAAATTACCTTTTATGAAGGAAAGGAGTTTAAGGTAAACAACTTTTCAGAAATCACCCATTTAATCTTTGACCAAGCAGGAAGTTATTAAGAATTAAAAAATTTAAAAAAATTTTTACTATTTATTTCCCCACAATCGCAATACATCAAAAAAGGAGTACAAATGAAAAAAAGCTTGATAAAAATATCGTTTCTTTTCCTGATCATTCTTCTAATGGTACCGAATTACGCAGTAATGGCTGGTTCAGCCAGTGGTCTGGATTCGATATCTTATGTCGTTCAGGAAGGCTGGAAATATCTGGATAATAATGTCTCTGTGACTTCCTCCACTAATAACTGGACGGATGGTTATCTCGATATTGACATCACCAGTGGAAAAGATGCTGGGGATCAATTGCGCATTTTGAGTTCAGGTTCTTTGACTATCGTCGGGGACGCTGTTTCCTGGAATGGAACCCGAATTGGCACAATCGATCCTACCTATAATGGCTCGAATGGAAAATTGAGAATTAATTTTAGTGCCTCCCTGCTGAACTCTGGTTTTGAAACTGGAGATTTCAGTGGCTGGACCGTCAATACGTCCTACGTAAGTGCTGATGGACTGACTCATTCACAAACTGCACGTGTTCAATCTAGTACAAGATTTGAAGGAACCTATGCAGCAGAGTTACAAATTAACGGTGTGACATCTTCATATGGTGTTGGACAAGGTCCTGAATTAACAAGCAGTATT
>DAOUGX010000185.1:0-2955 GCA_034428855.1 Anaerolineaceae bacterium
GCTGCCATACGCACATTGCCTTCGGTTGTGGCTGCACCACTGGCCATCAAGCCGGTGCCGATCCAATCCACCAGATTACCACTGGTAACATCATCACCAGCGATAACCACCACTCTGCGACAACGTCCCGCTCGAATCCAATCCTCGGCGATTGCCAAGGCGTGAGTTGTGGTTGCACAGGCAGCATTAACGTACGTGTTTGGTCCTTTCGCTCCGATATGTTCTGCAAATTGGGAATGACCCATAGCCAGAACCCGAAAGACAAAATGGCGATGAAAATGATAATCATTGGCCTGGATTTCAGCATCCAATTGATCCAATTTCTGCTGCAACATTTTTGAGATGGCATGATCATTGCCATTCACAGAGCTCACAATATCCAGTAATTGTTGTTTTTGGTTCAACAAACTCTGGAATTTGTAATATTTGTCAGCTTCTTCAGTCATGCGCTCCAGACCAGGGAAGGCTGCACCAAAGATCACCCCGGTTTCATCTTGAAGTGCTTCTGGTAACATCCAGCGATTTGGAAGCAGTGTGCCTTTGCTGGTGGTGCGATAATTCATCACCAGGGGAATACCGGCATCACGCAGCGCATCAATGCCAGCAGCAATCGCCAGTTGAGTACTGATATCGGTGGCATCTGCCCGATCTTCAGGGATACCGAATTCATTGACAGGGTCGAATGTACCGCGTTGCCCTGCTAATTTCACCGTGGCTTCAATATCATCGATATTAACCATCATTGCGCCAGCCTCATGTTTTACCAGTCGGGTGACACGTTTTTCGATCATGTGCTCACGAGTCGTTTCTGGAAATGATTCGATCAGGACTTCACCTTTTAATATGCGCTGAACATTGTCTTCAGCAAATACCAAACCATTCCGTCCAGGTAAGCCCAATCCAGCTCCACTGATCACCACAGATCCGGTCAGTGGTACACGGCCATTCGTAACCACCGGTTGGATCGCAGGGATTGCATTGGTGGAATTGATCGAGACGGGAACATCATCTGATGGTGAAGGGAGCCCTGCTGCATAGAGGGCACACAGAGCTTCATTGAAACTGGGTAAAGCACCTTTTCTTGGATGATTGGTGGCAATCAAAGTCACAGCGGAATTTTCTTTGAAAATGTCGGTGGTGAGAGCATTTAATACCCGTTTTGGGCCAACCTCAACAAACACCCGTGCTCCGGCATCGTACAACTTCGTGGCTCCTTTGATGAATTGTACCGGTGATGCAACCTGATCGGCCAGAATATCAAGGATTTCTTCGCGTTCGGTGGGATACCAGTCTCCGGTCACATTCGCAGCGATCGGAATGTTTGGAGATTTAACATCCATACGTTCAATGACCTTGCGCAGTGGCTGGCTGGCAGGGGCGACAATTTTGGTATGAAATGCATGTGAAACTGGGATTTTTACTGCCTGGAGATTAGCATCCTGAAAAGCCTGAATCGCGAGGTCAATACCCTTGGTCGATCCTGCGATCACAGATTGAACCGGACTATTAATATTGGCCAGCACAACATATTCATCAATGGTGGCTACGATGCGTTCCACTTCCTGCAATGGTGCTGATACAGCCGCCATACATCCATTATCCTCCATCGCGACTTTTACCATCTCCCGCCCACGGGCACTGACTACTTCCAGGGCTTCGTCAAATCGCAAGACACCGGCAGCCACCAGGGCTGCATATTCACCCAGACTGTGTCCAATGACCATATCGGGTTTAAATCCATATTTACCCAGTAACCGCAATAAGGCAACATTGGCGGTCAATACGGCCGGTTGGGTGATGGTAGTATCTTTTAATTTCTGTTCAGCCACTTTAAGACTCTCTTCATCACCATCAGCATAGATAAAATGGGTGAGTGGTTTACCCAATAATGGCTCCATTACCCGATCTGCTTCCACAAAAACGGCATCTACTTCAGGTTCAATAGCACGCAATTCTTTCAACATGTTTACATATTGAGATCCCTGTCCGGGAAAAAGGAAAGCAACCTTGCCAGGTGTACCACTCCCTCGATAGACACCCTGGGCAGTCATGGCTTGCCACATGCTGGGATTATCCGAATCAAACGCCTTGAGAGCTTTCTCAGCCCTTTTGATGAATTCCTCGCGGTCAGAATAGTCAATTACCAGTCTTTCCTGGGATTTCAATTGTTCTATGGTTGGTAATAGTGCCGGAGGTAAATTCCCGTTTTGCGCCTGATTGAGTGATTGTTGTAATTGTTGTTTCAATTCAGTGCTGGTATTGGCACCAATAAAGTGAAGTCCACGAAAATGGTTTACAGCAGTTGCTACTGTAACAACTGGTTCAGGATTTGAAGTTGACTTTCCAGGAGAAGCTTGAGGTGCCTGACCCCCCGTATTTTCCTTGAAGAACTGAATCACTTTTGCCAGGGTGTTGTAATCTGATAATCGCAAATCTTCACGCCGAGGGACGCCATAATGACCACGGATGGAAGCAAATAATTCAGCTTGTTTTACTGTGTCGACACCCAGATCAGCTTCCAGATCCAATTCCAGATCAAGCATCTCTGCCGGATAGCCTGTTTTTTCAGCGACCTGCTGGATCACAAATTGGGTAATTTCTTCATCCAAGGCAGATGTCTTGCTGGCTGGTACTGTTGCTGATTGAGAAGAGACGCTGACTGGATTGTCTGGCGTTACCGTTGTAGAAACAGGTATGGATTCACTTACCGTTCCAGCATTTTCCATCACAAAAACAATTACTTTTTCCAGTGTGTTGTAATCGGAAAGTCGCAAATCCTCCCGGCGGGGAATGCCATAATGTTCGCGAATTGAACGGAATAACTCGGCTTGTTTGACAGTATCAACACCTAAATCTGCTTCCAGATCCAATTCTACATCCAACATTTCCGCTGGATAACCAGTTTTTTCACTGACAGCAGCCAAAACAAAGGCTTTAACTTCCTCGTTTTGAACT
>DAOUGX010000186.1:0-1898 GCA_034428855.1 Anaerolineaceae bacterium
GTGTAACTGATTCAAGTCAATTTCACAGAAAAGCAAGGTTTCTTCGCATTGTGGCGCTCGTGCCATTACATTGCCATTAGGATCATACACCATTGCACCACCCCAAAAATGCAAGCCATCCTCATAACCAACACGGTTGGTATGTGCCACAAACGTGGTAAAAAGGCTGGCGTAGGCACGATTGATATGATCAACCCAACGAGCTGAATCAACCTGTGGTTCATTGGTAAGACCTCGACCTGGTGAAGCGGAACAGAAAATTAATACATCTGCTCCATCCTGCCACAACAGATACGGAATGGAAGCATGCCAGAAATCTTCACATATTAGCATGCCAAATCGCCCAAAGCGTGTATCAAAAGCGCGTACGCTATCGCCCCAGGCAAAGAAACGACTTTCATCAAATAACCCATAAGTGGGTAAATAAATCTTCTGATGAACATGTACCACTTTCCCAGCTGAAAGATACCCGGCAGCAATGTAAAACCGATTTCGTTCATCTTCCTGCACAAAACCCACAACCAGATCTAATTTCTTGCTGGCATCCAGTAACCGGGAGAAAATCGGATCCTGTGCATTAGGTTTTATCGCCACCTGCTGAACCATATCCTGCAGCAGGTAACCTGTCATAGAAAGTTCCGGAAATACCAATAAATCGACATCCTGTTCAACAGCTTTGTCGATCCATTCCAGATGTTTATTTAAATTTGCCTGGACATTACCCAGAACGGTGTTAATTTGGGCTAAGGCGAGTTTACATTTCATAGGCACCTTTTTTAAAAAAATCTGATAAATTGATTCTATCCCAGAAAGAATGCAGAGTGAAGTTTTTCTATTAATCCAGCTGTTGGCGAGTTTTTTTGAATAACACGCTCCAGATCAAGAACATTGACCACAGCAGACACAGGATCAGAAACCAGATATCCCAATACAGACCCAACCATTCCGGTCTTTGATCAGCTCTTAACAGGGAAAAGACGAATGTATGTGTGCAGAATAAGAACCAGATCACCGCCGATTGAGCACCGGTCTTTTTTAATCGAAGTCGTGATTCAATCAGAAAGTAAATGATAAACAAGGAGGTGGCAGCCACCCATTGCAAAGGGAAACGGGGTAAATATTGAAAACTATCATCCATGGTCATAGGAACCCACCAGGCTGCCTCCATCTCCGGGCCATAACCACTCCCAGATATCCAGGCTGCCAGCCAGGACATAATAACCAGCGGGGGTAACATTACCAGAAGTCTGTCGGCCACTTCCAACCAGTTGACTCGTTTTATAAAACTTAGGATCAATACAGTTACCCAGGCACCCAATACAGCACCCGGCCAGACCATACCACCTTCGCGAAACCTGAGTGCCTGCCAGCCAAAATCAACCAGGATGGCTGGTTGCCAGATTAAAAATGCCAATCTTGCACCGATCCAGGCACCCAATAATACCCAAAAGGATGCCAACACCCATTGGAAATCATCCTTTTTCTTCAGGGTCTGAACCACGCGCCAGACTGCCAAAGAAGCCCCTGTACCGACCAAAAACGCATACCAGTTCAACTAATTATCCTCTATCAAAAATTATGCATATCAACATGTATCCCGTCAATTGATAACACAATTTAATTTTCTTTTTTCTTCATTAAATACTTTCATCGAATAAAAATTTGTTACATTAAAATAAGATTAGAAATGTTAAAAAAACTTGAAAAGAATTATTTCTAGAAAAAATGTTTTTTCCGCTCAAAATCATCCACCCGGGAACGAATCGATTGAATCTTGATTGACTCTATGAATCAAATTTTGAGTCATTTTTCACGATTTTTGACTCAAAAACCACTTTTTTTTCACAAATTGAGTCATTTTTGACTCACACGATTCAACAGATGGATGGGCAGGTTTT
>DAOUGX010000187.1:0-3610 GCA_034428855.1 Anaerolineaceae bacterium
TCATCACTTTATTAAGTCTCCTTGTTTTATCCAATTATTATCGAGAGGACAAAGGAAACGCTAGAGAAACAGCATTTATTTTAAGTCAAAAGTTGGAACAATGATATTTAATATTTTTTTTCCCATATAAGTACTCAGCTGAACCAGTAAAGTATTATTTGATAGATGTAATGAATTACGATGATATAGATACATATTTGTGGACAACGGAGATAAACAATGATTTTTTCACCATTGATAACAGGGAAAATGGAAAAATATTCCTTGTAGGTGAAACTACAAATGAAGAAGAAAAATTGTTTAAACAGAATGGTTTTATCCAGACTAAGTTATCGAATGTTTGGTTTCGATAACTTAGTTTTTTTATTAATTGAATAATATATATTTTTTCAAAAAAAGTAGAATTTCAAAAAAAGTTCTAGCAAATTTTACGCTATAAAAATCCAAATAGCATACAACAATAAAGAGAATAAATTACTTGTAAATAACAATAGAAGAAGGCTTTGTTTTTTCTTAGTTAAACTTGATAAAATGCTTGCTAACCCCACAAAAACAAAAAAAATATGCAATACATAACGGTTAGCACTTTGAAGAGGAGAAGCCCAAAAAGTTGTTTTGGATGTTATAAGTATCCATGTTGAGAATGAATAAATCAAAATTGCCAGTTGTTTTTGAAATTTTTTTTGTGTACTCATCCAAATTAGCATTATTAAGAAAAATAAAACACTAAATAATTCTGACACTAATAGTAATGAAGGTTTTTCAAACAAAATCTTTATTTCTAAGAAAATATTTTCCCAGGGAAAACGAAAACCTGCATTTGAGTAAGCTTGATAGGTGTCAATAAAATTTTCCATGCCCGATTGCATGCGCCAAATCGTGTATCCAAGAAATCCAAGAGGCGCAATGAAAACCCCCGTTAATTCACGCCATTTCAAAAATCTTTTATCTTTAATATGATTTTGGACATAAAAAACAATCATTGGAATCAACAAAAGAATTCCTTGTGCTCTTGCTAATCCTGCTCCAAAGGCAAATAAACCTGCTAATATTGGTTTTTTTCTGACCATCATTAAGATGCTGCCAATTGATAAAGATAAAAATAAAGCATCTGTATACGGTGCATGTAGAAAAAATGAAGTTGGATAGAATGCTAAACTCAAAACTGACCATTTAGCCAAATTATCATCATTGAATAGATCAATAACAAGTTCGTAAAAGAAAATAAAGGCAACCATGGTAGCAATGGAGGAGGTGAGTATACCTACTAAGGTTACATTGAAAGTTGTTAGTTTGGATATTCCCCCAACCAGATACGGATATAAAGGAAAGAATACAGTATCTCCCACCCCAACACCTTTGTAACCAAACTCGGCAATATTCATATAATGCACGGCATCCCAACGCAACCAAACATCTATGAAAGCCCTTCCAAACAATGTGGAAGAACGAGAAAGGTTGTAATACGTTTCCCAGAGCACCCAATCAGTGAGTGGAATATATTTATCTATTACTATCCAGACTATTGCCAACCAGACACTATATCCAATTCTTAAACTTAAGGCCAGCCAGATCTGAAATTTATATTTTAGAAACCATTTTCTGATTAGGAGCAAGATATTTCTCATGATTTTTATGGGCAGCTATTTGAATTTTGATTATTTAAATCACCAATTGATAGTTCTTTGTGATAATAATACAAAAGAATGGGTGCTATTAATGTTGCTGTGAACCAGGCATGGTCATTTTTGTAAGCAAAAAATATTGTAACCCATAGAGGGATCGAGCTTATTATCCCCCAAATACGTTTCTTTTGATTATCTAATAATGGCACCAATTGGATCAAATCGTAGTCGTGTAAAAATGGTAGAACAATAAAACTTAGGATAATGATCTTGTCTAGACTGAGAGTATTTTTTTTGTAAATCCAGAAAATTATGAAAATTGTGATAAAAAGTAACAGAAGCCAAAAAATTGTTGTAGGAAGATTTAGGTACATAAATAATCTTGGAAAAATCCCGGCCATCGCCCTTAATCGCAACCCTCTTAGATTTGCCATCCACTCACCAAGCCAGTTCGGATAGAGTGCAAACCAAGGTAGAAAAATAATAATTGTTGATATCATGAATACGAAAAATTGATCAGGGATCTTTTTCTCTGAAGAAAATTGTTTAATCCATTTATAAGCAACCCATCCTAATGGAGCAATAGCTAATTGAGGTTTTAACAATAGTAGAGACAACCAAATGCCTGAGTACTTTGATTGTTGATTTTTTCGAAACCCCCATAATCCAACCATCCCAAAAACTGCACTTTGACCACCCAGAAAATGACCAAATAGTGGGGCAAATAATAATATCAATGGTGAAAAACCAGATATCATCAAAGCGATAAGAATAGGAATGAACACCCAAGTTAAAAATGAAATTGAAAATGGCAATTGGGAGAAAATTGCGAATACCCCTACATATGGCAATGGGTAAAAAGAATTCTCTCCGTATATAAGCATACCTTTAATAAGATTCTGACCAATTTGCATAAAAGTTTCATAATCTATTGGCCCAGTACCAATATTAATCACAATAACCACATAGAAAATATAGATACTTAAAAATATAAGCAAGAATAGTAATTGTATAATTCTGTTTGTATTCTTAAAAAACGCCATTTTTATATACCTACCGGTTTGAATACCTGGTGACAATTACTACCCTCACTCCACCAAATACGCCATTACCCACTTTGTCGTCCCGACCAGTGCATCCATGTGCGTACGCTCATAATTATGTGAGGCATCAACCCCAGGTCCGATCAGGGCTACTTTGACATCTCCTCCAGCGCGCCAGTAGGCTTCGCCGTCTGAGCTGTAATAGGGGTAAATATCGACTTTGTATAGGATTTCATATTGCTCTGCCAGGTTACGCAGGTGGGTCGAGAGGCCATGGTGGTAAGGGCCACCGGAGTCTTTGACACACAGGGTCGGGTGGAATTCATCGGAGGTTTGCCCATCACCAATGGCTGCCATATCCACGGCGACCAGTTCTTCGACTTCGTCTGGAATGCCAGCCGATGCGCCATGACCCACTTCTTCGTAGTTGCTGATCAGCAAATAGGTGGTCTGTTTAGGTTTGAGTCCGGCATCGTGCATGGCTTTGACGGCGGTCACCAGGTTGGCAACACAGGCTTTGTCGTCCAGGTGCCGGCTGCGGACGAAACCGTTGGTAACCTCTACACGCGGGTCGAAGGCGACAAAATCACCGACCTGTATACCCAGGGATTTGGTGTCTTCGGCGTTATGGGTGATGGCATCCAGGCGTACTTCCATGGCGTCATCCTCGCGTTTGGTATCACTGGTGGCGGCTCCATGCACATGCGAAGAGGATTTGCTGAGTAAAAGCGAACCACGAATTTGATTGCCATCAGCCGTGAAAACGGTCACTCCTTCCCCTTCCACAGTGTTCCAGGCATAACCGCCCAGCTTGGTCAGCTTAAGGCGACCATTACCCTTGATTTCCTTGACCATGGCACCCAGTGTATCCACATGGGCGGTTAAAGCTCGCGGGTGGTCAGCGTTTTGACCTTCCCATTTGACCAGCAGTCCGCCTTTACG
>DAOUGX010000188.1:0-2619 GCA_034428855.1 Anaerolineaceae bacterium
TCCAGAAAACCTAACTGAGGTGTACGTCCTAACAACACATATTCAATTACTTTGAAATTAAATGGCACTACTTCAGATTGTGGAACCAGAGCAATCACCTGGGAAAGTTCGAAGCGTTTGTAAGCACGGATATTCTTTCCCGCAATCCAGATTTCTCCGGCTTGAGGGGCTAATAGTCCTAAGATGGTATGTAATAATGTTGTTTTCCCGGTTCCATTCGGTCCTAAAATGGCTGTAATACTACCTTTTTCCACAGATAAGGATAGGTCATTTAGAATCGTCTTGCCGGGATCATAATGAAATTGAATGTGTTTCAACCCTATCATGGCTTGGTTCATCGTAATTTGATCCTTGATCGATTGATGATCACCACGAACAATAATGCACCAATGAGAGAGGTCAGAATACCCAAAGGAATTTCACCAGCCAGTAAGGTGCGTGCCAGGTTGTCACAGATTACACCAAAAACAGCCCCAATCAACATGGAACCAGGCACGGTGAATTGTCCATTAGGGCCAAAAAGCTGACGTGTAATCTGAGGGACGATTAGCCCTATCCAGCCTACAATACCGCTTACAGCGGTTAAAACCGCCGTTGCTGAGACTGCGGCAATTAACAGGATAAAACGCTCACGAGTCGTTTCTGCCCCCAGTGAAAATGCTGTATCCTGCCCCAATGAAAGCACATTCAATCGCCAGCGCATCAGGTAAACCACTACCAATCCCACCACGGCTACCGGAGCAACGTACAAAAAATCCTGCCAGGTTACACTCCACAGCCCACCCAATAACCAGAAAGTGATTTCCTGTAACTGTGTTAGAGGGTCTGCCAGATATTTCAACACACCCAACCCGGAGGAAAAAATTGCAGATATGACAATCCCGGAGAGTATCAAACGTAATACCCAACCGCCAAATTTGATTGTGCGAGCCAGAATAAATGACCCCGCTAACCCGAGGATTGCAAAAAACGAGGCGGATAATTCGACAGTTAATCGATTTCCACCCAACCAGAGGATCGCAATCGCTGCACCAAATGCCGCCCCCTGTGAAACTCCTAAAAATCCAGGTTCAACGATTGGGTTACGGAATATCATCTGTAGAACGGTTCCACAGGCTGCCAGGGTAGCTCCTAATAATGCAGCAGTTAATATGCGGGGAAGGCGCAGCATCCAGACCAGACGCTGCGCCATTGTGTCTTCGATTAATACCTGCAAAGGCATCCAGAAAGGTTTAGGGTACCTGCCAACGAAAACCGACAAAACCAGAATTATAAGCAGGAGTATGAGCAAAAGTAGTAGACGTTTATATTGTTTTGCCCAGATGCCTTTTATGATGCTCATGGACCTATTTTATCTCATCCAGTAAAGGAAAGATAAACTCATTGATGGCATCTTCGCTGAGAGCATACATTTCCTGATAAAAACTGATTACCTGATTTTGAATATTAATATCTGCCGTTCGTTCGGGTTGGATGATGGTGGCTAACCATTGCTGCCCCAATATCCAACGCGGATCAATCAAATCCCAACTGGCAAAATCCGCCGGATACCCATAAATCTGCTGGGTTTCCACTGCTTTTAAACCTTCCCAGGTGGGGCTTTCCATTAATTGTTTTGCAGTTTCCTGTGAATCACCATTGTAGTTGACCACAAAAATCATATCCGGATTCCAAACAGCGATCTGTTCCAAACCCACCAAAATCCAGCCATCACTCCCTGTGTCCACATCCAGCCAGATTGGATTTCCACCGGCTTTTTGAACCATGGTCGTCTGTAAATAACTGGCAGGTGGCACCTCAAATGAGACCTCACCACCATCCTCGCTATATTGCAACACTAAAACCGAAGGTTTCTCACTTTCCTGCAAATCAGCCATAAGACCACTCAGTTGAGACTCTATAGACTGGTAATACGCAATGATTTCTTCCGCCCGTTCAGAATTATCGAAGGCAGCACCAAGGGCTTTAATGTCTTCATAAAAGAATTCCGGGGTCTCCAGGTTCATTCCCATAACCGGGATGGAGATTTCCTCCAGGGCACTACCCAATTTTCCCAGGGAAACATTTTTCAGGATAACAAGGTCCGGTTGATATGGTGCGATTTGTTCCGGACCTGAATCTTTCTCAAGCATTGTGGTGACTTCCAACCTGGAATCCACAATTTTTAAGAAATTTTGTGTATCAAAACTACGCAATTCGATGGCTGCTAATTTTTGGGCAACATCAGGAAAAAGAAAAATAGTGTCCAGAACATACGGGGTTGCCTTACCAGCCACGATGATTTTCTGCGGAGCTGCAGGCAAGGATATTTCTCGTCCTGTGCCATCTGTAAATGTTATCGGGTTATCAGCAGCAGGTTCGACCACTTCTGGAACTTCAACCGGACTTTCTTCCTCAACCCTGGTTGGTTCTGGCTGGATTTCTTCAGCTACCGGTGTAATTGATGTGCTTTCCGTGTTTGGTGTGGATACAGTCGTTGTGCAGGCACTAAACACCAGAACAGAAATGACACTGATTAAAAATATTTTAGAGAATAGTTTCATTTGTACCTCTTCTTTATATTATTCAATAATTATATATTCATTAAATGAATAGTTCAATAGTACATCTATCACCAAT
>DAOUGX010000189.1:0-3212 GCA_034428855.1 Anaerolineaceae bacterium
CTCAAAGATTTGTTGGGAGATTTAAAATTTGCTGGAATTTATTGGTCAACAATATTAGCTGTTGCATTTTGTTTAATAGATTTTGCTGGAATCGCACGTTTATTCATGCCTGGCAATAAAATGTCAGATTTAAAAGAAGATTGGTTTTTGTTTGGTGCATGGTTCCTGGCAGCAACAATGAACGCTATTCTTACCTGGTGGGGCGTATCAATGTCAATTGTCAACCATTCTGTGATGAGTTCAACGATCATTGATCCTGACACTATTCATCTGATCGTACCAATTTTTGTTTCTATCATGGTTTGGATCACCCGAATATTATTAATTGGTAGTTTGACGCTCTCTGATCAACATAATAATTCAAAATCTCAATCAAGGAACACGAGAATTTCAAATCAACCTTCAATTTCGAACAGAACGAATGCATTGGGTTCTCACTTAACAGCGAGAGGAGCTGCCATGCAGTCAAACAACCCTATCCAATCGTATTCAAAACAACCTAAAATGAACAATCGTCCAGACCCTGAATATGTTTCAGATTCTGTTCAAACAATTCACCAGCCAGCTTTTCAAGGAAAAAGCCCTATAAGGTCAAATATCAGACGGTTTTAATTAGATATCAAATCAACACTGGAAGAAAATGCCTCATTTAATGTGGGAAAAATGACGGCATTTTCATTTTTTAATGCATTAATTTTATTGGGTTGATCTGATATCCCAAATGCATGCATCTCAATATTGATTCCAATTTTTGATAACTTCTCACAAACACTTCTTAACGATTGAATACCGATGGTTGAATCCTCAAAAATTGTTGCGTGAATTGGTGTTTCGAATTTGGAAAAATAATTTTTCATCTCTTTGAAATGTTGGTTATACAGAAAATCAAATGATAATAACAACGCATTGTGCATCGTTAATCCACTGGAGACCAATAGGGCAACAAGGGCATGTAAAGATGAAGGTTTTACAAATGAATCCCCTCCTGTATTTTTTTGGATTCCTAGAAATTCAAGTGGTCCAAAACCGATAAAAGGGACTTGCTCAAGTTGTAAACATTGAAGTGCGAATTCAGCTTCGGGAAAACTTATACGATTCTCAATTTTTTGGTGCTCTCCTGGAAATAACGAAGGTCTGGCGGTGATAATGCCCGGATACATATTATTTTTTTGACACATTTCCAAGATCGATTGACGCACATGCTTCTCAAGCAGTGGTTGATCATATATTAATAGGTATGGTTCCGTCTCGACTATTGGCTTTAATCCTGTAATATTTTCAAACTGTAGGTTTCCTAAGGTCAAATTTTGAAAATATTGGAGAAAGTTTGACTGGAAAATATTTCGTGTTTCACTTAACCAGGCATAAATGATCCATTCTGCGTATTTAAGAATATTTGCAAAAATCGGATCTGATTGTTGATCGGTAAAACTTAACAAAATTGCTTCACAAGCTGAATTTCCAATCCGCAAATAATTCTTCAGTTTTTGAATTTCTGAAATCAGTAGATAACGATTCAGATGAAAATTACTACTCTTGAAAAATTTGATGATGTCTTCTTCGGTTTCTAAGTAATTGTTCGGTCGTTTTAGAGATAGACCTAAATCAATAACATTCAACATAATTAACGGAACCATGTCCCATTCAGAGGTTATACCAATAGATTCAAATGTGGTAATAATTTCCTCATCGATGGAAAAGCTGTTTTGACCAAATTTTGTCAGAAAATAATCGCAAGTATCAAAAATCGCTCTTCTATAACCTACAGGTTTTAGCAATACACCATCAATATCAAATAAAACAAATTGAGTGGTCACTTCTCACCAAATTTCAAAAATAATTATGTATGACCATTGGATTAAGATTGAATCAGATCAATCCGACTTGTTTACCAATTTTACTGAATATATCCAGAACCTGGTCTAGCTGATCGTCTGTGTGAGTTGCCATGTAACTGGTTCTCAATAATTGTCGGCCTGTAGATACTGCAGGGCTAATCACCGGATTAACAAAAACACCTGCTTCAAATAATAATTTCCATGTTAAAAATGTTTTTTCATCAGACCCAATTATTATGGGTACCACTGGGGTCTCAGAACTTCCAATGTTAAAACCTAACTCCTGAAAACCTTTTCGCATCTTCGCACCAATTTGATTGACTCGTTCAATTCGTTCCGGTTCATCTCTCATAACCTGAAGGGCAGCCAACGCTGCGGCTGCATTCCCTGGGGGAATGCTTGCTGAAAAAATTAGTGATCTGGCAAAATGTTTGATGTAATGCACGACATCTGCTTCTCCTGCAATAAATCCTCCTAAAGAAGCAAATGATTTACTGAAGGTTGACATTATTAAATCGACGTTTTTTGTTACACCAAAATGATGTGCTGTCCCATGTCCACCGCCCGTGACACCCATTCCATGAGCATCATCAACCATTAATCTTGCTCCATATTTTTTAGCTAGAGGAACAATTTCAGGTAGCGGTGCTAAATCACCTTCCATACTGAACAACCCATCTACCACGATAAGTTTTCCTGCTTCTTCTGGTATGGATTTTAATACCCTTTCTAAATGGACCATATCATTATGTCGATATCTTTCAATTTTTCCAAAACTCAATCGCGCACCATCAACGATCGATGCATGATCTTCCTTATCCAAAATGACGACATCTTTACTGCCTACTATAGCAGACACTGTTCCTAAATTTGCCTGCATTCCTGTGCTAAAAACTAGAGCTGCTTCTTTACCGACCCATTCTGCTAATTCATGTTCCAATTGTTCATGAAACTCCAGTGTACCATTCAGAAAACGCGATCCGGTACAACTGGTGCCAAAATGCTCTGTTGCCCTACAGGCTGCTTCTTTAACTTTTGGATGAGTCGTCAATCCTAAGTAGTTATTCGAGCCACACATAATCAATCTGTGGCCTTTGTATTCGACTACAGTCCCTTCATTCTCAGTTAATGGAATAAAATAAGGGTAAAATCCTTGTTTGATAGCATCCTTGGCAGTTGTAAAGGATAGGCATTTTTCGAATATATCCATTATGTCCTCATAAAATCTAGTGAATTTAAAAAGTGAATTACATTATACCTGATTAGTTTTCAGCATGATTAATAATTTCGACGAAAGTCAGGAGGAGAAGATGAAAGAATATTTCGGTGCAATTGAAGCTGGAGGAACAAAATTTGCTTGTGCAATCGCTAATA
>DAOUGX010000190.1:0-14492 GCA_034428855.1 Anaerolineaceae bacterium
TTTTGAATAGTAATATTTTCAAATTGAATCCGATCGATATTTGGCTCATCAATCAATAAACCCTGGGATTTACCAATTACTTCATTATCAATAAGTTTTTGGATTGCTTTAAAACCTTCAACCCCATCCATTGCAGCATGGAAGCGAGTTCCTAGATTTCGTAATGGTGAATAGAATTCAGGAGCTATCAAAAGGATGAAAATTGCTTGTTCAAATGTCAACTGGAAATATAGGAGACGAAGTCCAATTTCAACAGCAATCACGGCAATCGAGAGTGTACTCATTAACTCCAAAACGAATGCAGATAAAAATGAAATTCTTAAAACTGTCATGGATTGATTAAGAAATTCACTATTTGCTTTCAATATTCGATGTAGGTGATTCTCTTTTTGGTTATACATAATGAGTGTTCGCATCCCTCGTATTGAATCCAAAAAGAAGGAAGATAATTTACTGAGAGATCGCCATTGTTTTTGATTATTTTTTTCGCTAAATTTTCCAACCAGTATCATGAAAAACGGTATCAATGGGGCTGTTACAAGAAAAATAACTCCAGATATTAGATCCAGAGGGAAAACAAAAAACAAAATACTTATTGGAATCAGGATGGATAATGTAACTTGAGGAAGAAATAAACAAAAATAATCATCCAGTGCTTCAACACGATCAAAAAATATTGAAAGCATTTCACCAGAATGCGTATGATCATTAATATAGTTTTCTATTATGTTTCCGGTAATTTTTTCTCTAATTAGCTTCATAATTTTTTTGGATAACACTTTAGAGCTAATCTCCCCTAAAAAATAAAAAATACCTCTGATTAGAATCAGGACGCAAATAATAATGAATGTAAGTTTCAGATCCACTAATAACTTCTGATTAAAAATCACTTCATTCATCATAAATGAAATAATTCTGGTTTGGAAAATTAATATAATGGCCGCAATCTCAAATGACAAGATCGAGAAAATGAACAACAAAGGAAATTTTTGTAACCATAATATTAATTTTTTATGGTAAATCAAAGTATTTACTTACCCACCATTAAAAATTTTCAAATTTTATCAAATTCAATATATCTAGATAAGCAGCATAGAAAATTTCATCCATGATTTCATTGTTCACTTCATATGGTCCCCCAAACGACCCATCCTGAAATACAATTCTTGTCTCCTTAGCATTCAGCAACCCTTGATAGTGCGGTGGAGTCTTCGGTGATTGAGGAAGCTCAACAACCTTTGTAAAAGGAAATGCTTCTAACCAATTCGCATGAGCCGGTTTTAGATCTCGATCGATCGCAATTTTTTCCACACTATGGGATTTCCACCAGGAATACCAATTTATTTTTAAGTCCGAATTTTTATTTAAAATTTCATTTAATCTTCCTCGGACCGGATCGTTTCCACCATGCCCATTAAGGATTAATATTTTTGAAAATCCATGATTGTAAAGGCTGGTTATAACATCTTCGACCATATCCAATAAAGTACTGGTTCGAAGGCTGATTGTTCCAGGATAGTTTAGAAAATAAGGTGAAATACCAAAATTGATTGCAGGAGCAACAAGAACGCCTGTTTCTGTAGAAATTGCATCAGCGAGTGCTTGGGGAATTCTGGTATCAGTTAATAGACTCAAGTAAGCATGTTGTTCACAAGCTCCAATAACCAAAATCACTCGATCATCGTTCTTCAAATAATTTTCAATATCCATCCAATTGCATTCTTCAAAACGCATTCTAAACTCCTTTTAATTGGTAAAAATGTAAATGGAATTTTTGGTTAAAAAATAAAACACCAAGATGCTTAATCTTATCATCTTTGGTGTCTGATTTGGAAATTCTAGTGGACCCAGAGGGATTCGAACCCTCGGCCTTCTCAATGCCATTGAGACGCGCTCCCAACTGCGCTATGGGCCCATATTTAATTCTTAACCTGATCTACTTTTGAGGTTTGCACCTTAGTGGACCTGGAGGGATTCGAACCCTCGGCCTCTTCAGTGCGATTGAAGCGCGCTCCCAACTGCGCTACAGGCCCTCTTTCAGGGTGAATGAAATTCTACTCTGAAGAAAGACCTCTGTCAAGAGAACCGAATTAGATTAGCAACTTTGTGTGTCTAGATTATTTTTTGATTGAGTCAGGAACAATTGTTCAAAATTTCCACTTAATCCAACCTGAGATATAATCATCCTGTTTTTAATTTCATACCCATCACGAGTAAGAACTAATTTCTTGATAAGGATTCGATATGGACAATTCCATTGCAATAAAAACCGAAAAACTTGGACGAATCTATAAAATTCGTAATAACCGTAAAGAAAATTTTAAACAATTAACCGCCTTAGAAAACGTTGATTTGAATATTAAAAAGGGAGAATTATTTGGTTTATTAGGTCCCAATGGGGCTGGTAAAACGACATTGATAAAAATCCTGACAACTTTGTTGTCACCTTCCTCTGGTCAAGCCAATGTAGCTGGTTTTGATGTGGAAAAAACACCTGAAGAAGTTCGAAAACGTATCAATATGGTTTCTGGAGGTGAGACTTCTGGTTATGGTCTACTAACAGTCAGAGAAAATTTATGGATGTTTGCTCAATTTTATGGAATCGATAGTTCAATTGCGAATCAAAGAATTAAACAGCTCGCAGAAATAGTCGGCATATCTGATCGATTGAATACTAAATCTTCGGATTTATCAACAGGTCTGCGTCAAAAAATGAATATCATTCGGGGATTTTTAACTGACCCACAAATTTTATTTCTTGATGAACCTACACTTGGATTGGATGTTAGTGCGTCTCGAGATGTTAGAAATTTTATTATGAGTTGGATGAATGACAATGAACAAAGGACTTTGCTGCTGACTACCCATTATATGGTAGAAGCTGATGAATTGTGCGACAGGGTAGCCATTATCAACCAAGGCAAGGTGCTTGCATGCGATACCCCATCCAACTTAAAGAAGATTTTACAAAAGGAAGCCATTTTTAACATTAATGTCTATGCTCCTTCTGGATTAGATGTAGCACAATTTACAAAAATATCTGGTGTAAAAAATTGTGTTCTTTCCCAAAAACAAGATGAGACAATCATGGATATTATTCTAGAAGAGGATTCCATTCTTTCTGAAATAATAAATGAAAGCAGTCGCCAAACAATAAAAATTTTACGTTTGGAAAAAAGAGAACCTTCCTTAGAAGATGTTTTCATTAAACTTGTCGGCCAGAAAATTGATGAGGTTAATCAATGATTGAAGGAATTAATACCAAACGATCTGGGTTCCGACTTTTTCTCATGACGGTTTTAGGTCGTTCATATCCCAGGTTGGTTGGGATGCAAAGAGAAAAATCGTGGCTATTTTTTGATATATTTGTACCTTTGCTCAGTGTTTCAGCTTATGTCTTTGTTTATCGAGCAATTGGAGCTCCTGAGGACTATGTTGGATTCGTTGTTGTAGGTGGAGCGATGACGGCATTTTGGATGAATATCCTGTGGAGTATGTCCAGTCAATTATATTGGGAAAAAGAACAAGGCAATTTAGCACTCTATATCATTTCACCTGCATCGTTGATGGCAATTCTGTTGGGTATGGCTTTTGGTGGACTTTTTGCCACGTTGTTACGAGCAATCACCATCATGATCTTCGGAAGTTTGATATTTAATGTTTCTTATTATGTGGTGAGCTTTTGGCAATTGACTGCGATCTTTTCATTGAGCATGCTTGCACTTTATGGATTAGGAATGATGAGTGCATCTGTCTTCTTATTATTAAGTAGGGAAGCATGGCATATTTCCAATTTAGCAACTGAACCAGTCTACTTAATTTCTGGTATGTATTTTCCTGTTAAAAACCTGGGGTTTTGGGGTTCTGCATTCGGATCATTAATTCCACTCACGTTAGGATTGGATGCCATGCGGCAATTAATTTTTCAAACGGGACCCAGTCTGGGATTTTTAAGTGTAAAAATTGAGATTATTTTATTAATCATATTATCGATCGTTTATATAACCGGCGCAAAATTTCTCCTTGCATATATTGAAAAAATAGCCATGCAAGAAGGCAGATTAACCGAGAATAGAAGATAAACCATGAAAAGATCAATCCCATTACGTTCTTTTTTTTCTGCATCCTGGTTAGGTTGGAAAATTGAATCCAATTGGACAGACCCATTTTTGTTTGCGATTTACTCAATTATTAAACCTCTGGCAAGCGCAGGTATTTTGGTTTTGATGTACTCAATCGTCACAGATCAAAATTTTTCGAATCCAATGTTTGCCTATCTTTATTTAGGTAATGCTTTTTATCAATATGTCCCTGCAGTATTATCTGGCATTTCTTGGACAATTATCGATGATAGAGAACACTATCGCACTCTGAAATATATCTACATTGCTCCAGTGAGTATTCCACTCTATCTCTTTGGCAGAGGTGTAGCAAAATTTCTCACAGGATCTTTTTCAGTTCTTATTACCCTCTTGGTTGGTTTCATATTTCTCAAAGTTCCCTTTGATTATAACCAGGTGGATTGGATTCTTTTTTTCTTTTCATTAATCCTGGGAATTGTCATGCTAGCTTTGTTAGGTTTACTCCTTGCTGGTGTAACGCTAATGACAGCCCGACATTCATATTACATAGGTGATGTTGTTGCTGGTGGATTATTTTTATTCACTGGTGCGATTTTTCCGCTTGAGGTTTTGCCAATCTGGTTGAGACCTTTTGGATATGCCTTACCCATCACATATTGGCTAGAGTTAATCCGAAGATCATTAGTTGGCGAAATAGCCACAGCTTTTCCAACATTTTCTTCCTTGTCAAATTCAGTCCTGGTTCTTATTCTCCTAGGAACATCAATTTTGGCTGGTTTATTAGGAGTCTTTCTATTCAAAAAATGCAGCAATAATGCACGAGAACGTGGATTAATCGATATATCCACAAATTATTAATCAAAGCTAGCTTAAGAATTATTCTCCTGAAATATAATAATTTATGAACAAGGGATTTGGAGGGTTTATGAACACACAACGATTAAATAAATTGATTGAATTAATGAAAACAAACAACTTTAATGCGATTGTATTAAATCCTGGTTATAGTTTAAGGTACTTAACAAACCTCGATTTTCACCTTATGGAACGTCCTACTGTATTGATTATCAAATCGGATGGTAAACATGTTTTAATTCTTCCACAATTGGAGGTTTCCAGAGCAGAAAAGTCCTTTGAAAAAGAAAACTTATTCTCCTATGGGGATAATCCTTCATCCTGGAGTGATGTCTTTTTTAAAGCTTCCGCTTTCTTGAACCTGGGCAAATCGAACATAGGTGTGGAATCTACTCGGTTGCGATTCCTGGAATTAGATTTTCTAAAGAATGCTTTTCAGGATTCACAATTTCTCTCAGCCGATTCTGTTTTCTCAAATTTCAGAATTCAGAAAGACGAAATAGAGATTGCCAATATGAAAAAAGCAGCTGATATTGCTCAAAAAGCATTACTTGACACGCTGGATGAACCAGTAGTGGGAAAAACAGAAAAAGAAATCGCATCAAAATTAACCATTAATTTATTAAAAAATGGCTCTGGTGAAATACCATTTTCTCCAATTGTAGCCGCAGGAGTTAATAGTGCAGATCCTCATGCGACACCATCAGATCATGTGATTCAACCTGGGGAATTATTATTATTTGATTGGGGAGCAAGTTATGAAGGGTACACCTCTGATATCACCAGAACTTTTGCGATTGGAGAAGTGGAACCAATATTTTATAAAATTTCAGAAATTGTTAAAAATGCAAATCAGGAAGCGATTCACTCAACGAAACCAAATATTCCAGCAGGATCAGTAGATGATGCAGCGAGAAAAGTGATCAATCAGACAGGCTATGGAGAATTCTTTAATCATCGCACCGGCCATGGACTGGGAATGGAAGCCCATGAATCACCCTATATTTATTCTGAGAACACTTTGTTACTCAAACCTGGAATGACCTTTACAATCGAACCGGGAATTTATTTATCTGGAAAAGGGGGAGTAAGAATTGAGGATAACGTAGTAATCACTCAGACAGGTGCGGTTTCTTTGACAGACCTTCCCAGAGAACTCTTAACGATCAGGTAATCGCATGTACTTTTTCCTTCGATTGATTCCACCCAATGAACCCTTCTCCTGAAAAGTAGTAATGATTTTGATTGTATTCTGGTACATGAATTCAGCGGAACACTGAAGGAATGCACTGGCTTGGAGAATATCTAAATAAAAAAATTATAACTGTGAATTAATATTTTTTTATGAACCGAAATTTGAAGTTAGTATCAAGCTCTTTGTTCATGTGGGGTATTGGAGAAGGCATGTTTTTACTCTTCCAGCCTCTCTATTTGTTAGAATTTGGTGCTGATCCTATCACTGTCGGACTCATATTAGGTGCAATGGGATTCATGACAACCATATCTCAAATCCCATCCGGTTATTTGTCAGATCGTTTTAGTCCGAGACCTCTTATGTGGGCATCATGGATTTTTGGTATGATATCAGCCTGGTTGATGGCATTAGCAGGTTCTTTACCATTATTCATTATCGCATTATTAATGTATGGTTTCACCGGATCAGCTCTTGCACCTATGAATGCCTATATTACTTCGATGCGTGGAAAATGGACTGCTGAACGATCCTTAACTTTCACTTCAGCGTCGTTCCACTTAGGTGCAGTTATCGGCCCAACTTTAGGTGGCTACTTGGGTCAACAATTTAATTTTCGTTTGTTGTATTTTATTGCTGCCATTTTTTTTGTCATTTCTACTTTACTGATTTTGTTTATCGAAAAACCAAAAATCGAAATCCACCACGATTTCCACCCAGGTAAAAGCATTTTTAAAAATATTTATTTCAGACAAATTGTCGTAATTGGTTTTTTTGCATTATTTTTTATGGTATTTACCCAAAATTTTTCCTCCATTTATCTTACGAGTAATAAATTTATCAACCTGCAACAGATCGGATATTTAGGTACCATCGGAAGTGTAGGAAATGTTGTTCTGGCATTAACCTTTGGGCATTTACGTTCATTCACGGGTTACTTAATTAGTATTCCGTTTACGATAATGTATTCAATAATTTTGCCTAATGCCAATAATTTCGCCTCGTTTAGCCTGGCTTATTTCTCCTTTGGAGGTTATCGTTTGGCCAGGAGTATGCTTTTAGCGTTGAGTCGAGAATTTATCCATTCCAGAGAAACCGCACTGGCATATGGAGTTATTGAGACTGCAAATGGACTGGCAATCATTTTAGCTCCCCCTCTTTGTGGAATTGTTTATAATAAAAACCCAGATGCTGTTTTTTGGATATCAACAATTGGACTGACGATAATTGGAATAGTGATTTTCTTTCATCTTTCAAAAATAAAAGGAAAAAGAACTGATTGGCTATAAAATTTTTCAAATTTACATTAGGTCCTTTAGAAAATAACTCTTATTTGATGGTGGATTTAGCTTCAAATGAGGCAGCAGTCATCGATCCTTCCTTCGGAAGCGATCAAATCCTAAAAGAAGCAAATAAAAACAAATATATAATTAAACAAATTTGGTGTACCCACGCACATTTTGATCATATCGGAGGAATTAACGAATTAATCCCAGAATTAATTCAAACTCCAGAAATTTATCTACACAAAAAAGATTTATTCCTTTGGAATCAATCCGGAGGTGCCAAAATTTTCGGTTTCCCATTTGAAATTTCAATCCAGCCTTCTCAATTAATTGAAGATAATTCATCTATAAAATTGGGAAATACAATCGCACAAACAAGATTCACTCCAGGACACACACCTGGACACATAATCTACTACATACAGGAAGAAAATATCGTTTTTTGTGGGGATTTGATTTTTCGAATGAGTGTAGGTAGAACAGATTTACCAGGTGGTAATCACCTTCAATTATTACGAAGCATTGATAATCATATTAAAACATTACCTGATGATACTAGATTGTTATCAGGTCATGGACCAGAAACCACGGTTGGATTTGAAAAAAAATTTAATCCATTTATATAAAAAATTAAAAAATTCAAATCTGGTTCTACTACCTTAAGATAATTAGTCGATTAATTCTCAATGGAATCCTTTGATAATAATTTTTGTAAATGGCGAAGATTACAATTATGTGCGAATTAAAAAAAACACATTAAATTATCCTTTATTCGGTTTTACCAATGACCTGGATACTTTCAAAAATACATTTCAATAACGAATTTTGAAAACAAATAGTCTATCATGATGATAAAGTGAGAATAATTTTACTGAAAGTAGTATTCCTGATTAAAAAAGCATATAATTGACCAAATAATTTACCAAAAGGTGTTTTGGTTTTGAAAAGTAAGAATTTAATTATTATTATTTCTTTAATTGTAACAATTGTGATTTGTTGTTGTTGTTTAATCCTTATAACCACTGGGATTTTTTTAATTTCAAAAGAAGGTATTGAATCCAATTCCAACCCAGAAATTTTTCCAAATTTTTATGAAACACCAGCACCGTTTCTTAATCCTGGAATTAATCCAGAGCCAACCTTAGAATTTCCTGAAAATGGCTATGAATTCTTTACAGATGAACAAGGAAAAATTAATTCCTCACAAGAAACTTTATCAATTTTAAAAAATGTTTATATTCCTGAAAATGACCCTCGAGATTTGGCTCGCCGTTTGAAAGGTATTTCCAATATCCCTGAAACCTTTCCAAATACCCAAGAGTTTGTTATTGGTGAAAGGAAGGAATTTTGGGTGACTAATGTTGATACAAATGAAAATCGGAAAGTACAAGCCTTGCTAAGCTACAAAACGGATAATGTTTATTTTTGGATTGAAGAAGGTGTGGAATACGATCATAAAGAACTTAAATCTTTGGTGACAACCTTTGAAAATGATATTCTTCCTTTGAATAGAGAATTTTTTGGAACGGAATGGATACCAGGTATTGATGAGGATAACCGATTATACGTACTTTTAGCAAATGATCTTGGATCTGGTTTAGCTGGCTATTTTTCTTCAGCAGATGCTTTACCACCAAAAATTCATGAGTACTCCAATGCACATGAAATGTTCATGCTGAATGCAGACAACATCCGTTTAAACCAGAAATTTACATACGGTGTTTTGGCACATGAATATCAGCACATGATACACTGGTTCCGGGATAGAAATGAAACTTCCTGGTTGAATGAAGGTTTTTCAGAATTGGCAGCTTTCATCAATGGATATTATGAATCAGGTTTTGATTCAATATATTTAGCTGATACGGATATCCAATTAAATGATTGGCCAAATTTTCCAAATGACACTACGCCTCACTATGGTTCATCATTTCTATTTGTAAACTACTTTTTTAATCGTTTTGGTGAAGATGCAACAAAGTTGTTAGTTCAAAATTCTAATAATGGATTGGATAGTATTGACGAGGTGTTGACAGTCATAAATGCGATAGATGATGTATCTAATGAACCTATTACTTCGGATTCATTATTTTCTGATTGGATTATTACCAATTTTTTACAGGATAAAAAAGTTGGGGATGGAAGATACTATTATGAAAATTACGATCAAGCATTAAAAGCCTCAGTTACTGAAAAAATTGATGAATGTAAATTTGATTGGAAAGAAAGGAATGTAGCACAATACGGGGTTGATTACATCGAATTAAAGTGTAACCAAAATTACACTCTTCATTTTGATGGAACATCGATCACTAATGTAATTCCACAATCCAGTTATTCAGGAAATTATTCTTTTTGGTCTAATAAGGGTGATGAATCCCACATGACCCTTTCAAAAACCTTCGATTTTTCAAACACGCAAGGTCAAATCGATATGACCTTCATGACTTGGTATGACATCGAAGTGGACTATGATTATCTTTATCTGACTGCATCAACTGATGGCAAAAATTGGGAAATTTTAACTACTAATTCCTGTACAAATAATAACCCGACTGGTAATAGTTTTGGTTGTGGTTTTAACGGTGAGAGTAATGGATGGATCACAGAACGCATTGATTTATCTCCATTTGCTGGGAAAACTGTTGAATTAAAATTTGAA
Organism: Anaerolineaceae bacterium; assembly: GCA_034428855.1. GTDB lineage: Bacteria > Chloroflexota > Anaerolineae > Anaerolineales > Anaerolineaceae > UBA6170. Next base: position 10,078 of record DAOUGX010000190.1, read on the forward strand.
TATGTCACAGATGCCGCAGTAAATGGGGAAGGATTGTTACTGGATGATATTCATATTTCGAGAATCGATTATTTCTGTGATTTTGAAACTGATAATGGAGGTTGGGTGTCTGAAGGTTGGGCTAGAATGAATAATTTATTACCTCAGACGTTTGAATTAATTTTGCTCGAATATAATTCTGGGAAAGTAAACATAACAAAAATTGATCTCCCAATAAGTCAGGAAATATTAATTCCAATAAATGGAAAAATCAATAACAAGACGATTCTGATTGTTAGTGGAACAACCAGATACACACGGCAATCTGCGATCTATCGATTTAAGTCAAATTAGTAGAAATTTATACTTGACGTAATTTTACTAATTCAGCCTCTAATTCTTCGCGTTTCTTCTGTGCAGCTGAAGTAATATCATTTTTGGTTTGGTTAATCATATCCACTAAAGATTCTCTTAATCCAGCACCTGATTCTGGTGTAAACAATAAAGTAATTATTCCTGTTACTACAGCTCCAGTTAAAAATCCAATGGAGAAGGAAACAAATTTTCTCACAATTACCTCCAACGTAGAATATTTATATTTATTTACTTTTTACTTTACCAATTTATTGAAATTTTATCAAATTATATTTTTAGTCTTTTAAACAATGTTGGAGCCCCGGCAGAAATCCACAATCCAACCAGGAAATACCTTACGAAGCGGAGGATTTCACTCAAGACAGGAATTGACTCTGGAAAAACAATTTTTAAACCAGCCCATAAAATCATCACGCCAATGAGCCCAATGATGAAACGGAAAATTTTCTTATTGATTGATGAATTTACGGTTCCCAGTGGAATTGTCGTTGAAGTTAGAATAACGCCTAAAACTAATCCAAGCCAGGCTGAACTTGCTGTAATTACTCCATCCATTGAATAAGGATTGATTTCTTCACCATCAAATACACGGGAAATATTTTCTTGATAATTTGGATCAATCACCCAATTATTATTGATTTGAATCAATGTAAGGGCAACCAATATCATTAAGAGACTGATTAAAACAGCAATGATAATTTTCTTTTGAATTGCCCAGGCTGAGATAATACCTGAATATTTTTTCTCTGCCCAAATAAACATAAAAACAAGCACTCCCCCAATCGCCCATCCTACCAGAACATCTAAAATAAAATGTGCTCCTAAATATAATCTGGAAATTCCAATAAGCACAAATACCAGGATGCATAACCACCTTATCCAGGTTTTCTTTGCAATTGAAGCAAAGTATCCCCAAATTGAGACAGCATTTTGGGCATGCCCTGATGGAACTCCAAACGATGATTCTTGTACATACGCGATTACGTCTCGATTTACCCAAAATGGTCGAGGACTATGAAAGAGAAATTTAAAAGCCCCATTAATCCCATTCGATAACATCAACAACATCCCTAAACGAAATCCTACACGGGAATCAAAACACCAGAAAATAGCTGGCATTATAAATAAATAAAATTCTTCATCTCCTAAAAACGAGAAAAATCTCATCGGGATGTAAAGCCAATTTCCCAGGTTTTGAAATAATATATTGATTTGTGTCATGTTTTCCCAGAACATAATGTCAACTCCATAAAGATCATTGATGAACTTTTTCCTTTATTGTACACTTGAAAGATGAAAGTTCGTTTTGATCGATGGTGGAATTTTCCAGCAGCAATGATTCTATTTGCTGCATTCATGATGACTGCCTTAAAAATTCAATCAACAAAATGGACTGATGACCTATATCTTGTTAATTGGTTAACATTTATTGGCTTCTTTTTGGGTTTGGCTATCGGGTACAGCCAATTTAAGAATTTTTTTAGCAAAACTTTGCTTTTTTTGTATTCGATACTCATTGTCCCTTATTCATTAGGTACGATTTATCAACCTAGTGTCCCATGGTTAGCCAGGTATGAAAGCATTTATGGAAGAATTACTTCAATTATTGATCAATTTAAGAATAACGTGAGGATTGAAGATCCGATCCTATTCCTAATCTTTTTAGCAATCCTGGTTTGGATAACTTCGCTAACGTGTGGATATTATTTATCCAGATCTTCTCGCCCCTGGATTCCAATTCTTATATCCGGTATATCCATTTTCACCATCGAATATTTTGACCAGGTAGGTACCAATCTATATACAGCATTCTTTATATTCTTTGTACTAATTTTTCTTTCTCAATTTTATTTTTATGAATCCAATAGAAAATGGAAATTTAAAGGAATTCCAGTCGATTTTGAGACAGAACCATCAATCCGTAGGTCAGCCTTTATCCTGACTTTTTTATTTGTATTCATTTCCTGGAACGCTCCTAATTTAGTCGCCATATTTCAAAAAGATAGCCAACAACAAAAACAGGTAATTGGTTTTGTTAAAGAAATCCAAATCCAATTTACAAAATTGACTGCGCCATTACAAGGAACCACTTTTTTAAGATCTGAATTTTTTGGTGAGACAGTTTCACTTGGTAATGGATCAGAATTAAGTGATGAAGTTGTTCTGGAAATTTCAGTAGATCAAGCCAAGCCGTCTGGCGGTCGCTATTATTGGAGGGCGAGGACTTATAACCTTTTTACTGACAATCAATGGAGTTCATCATTTGATTTATCAAAATCAATTGAACCAAATATTCAATTATCTGATTTAAATGAATATTTATTATTTCCACTACGAACTTTTTATATTAAGACTCAATCAAATCTAGGGATTTTGTATACTCCACCCAATACTCAAAAAATCAATCGCCCAGCTACTGCTTTTTTTACTCCAATCTCGGAAGAAGAATCGGATTATATTGCATTTACGTTAGAAGAAATAGCGTTTCCAGGGGAATCATATGAAGTAGTGAATCGTATACCAACACCAACAATCGCTCAAATGAGGAATTCTACCCAGGAATATCCAGATTGGTTGAAAGAATATTATCTTCAGCTACCCACAAATTTTTCCCCAAAAATTTCAGAACTAGCGCTGGAGATTACCGAAGGCTACACGAATCCATATGATAAAACACAGGCAATCACCGATTATCTTCGAAAGCATATAACATATTCACAAATAATTCCAGCACCACCAAATGGATCAGACCCTATTGAATGGTTCCTTTTTGAACATAAATCTGGATTTTGCAATTATTACGCTACTTCAGAAGTTTTAATGTTAAGATCTATAGGAATCCCAGCAAGAATTGTCTTTGGATTTGCCCAAGGAGAACCTCAAAACAAGGATGAAACTGAATTCCTCGTGCGAAGAAAACAATCCCATGCCTGGCCAGAAGTCTTTTTCACCGGGATAGGATGGGTCGAGTTTGAACCAACTACCATTCAACCAACCATTGATCGTTTGCCTGGTGAGTCAATTGCTCCTATAACAGATTTACCTTCTGTACGTGATCCAAATCGAATAGATACACCGATCATCGATGGTGGAGAGAGCTCTGGAATTGGAGGTGAGGTTCCAGCAATTTTAGATGGTGATAATAATGAAGACCAAATTGGGATAAATCAAGAAGAATTAATCCCGGAACCAAAAAATCAACCCATTTTTCCTTTTGTCATCATGGGTCTTGTTGTCCTAATTTCTTTTTATGTAATTTCCAAAGATGCCAAACCTAAAGTTAAAACTTCCACTCCCGCCATTATCGAAACATTTATTGAAAAACGAGGATGGAAGGTCCCGCATTGGATAAAGCTTTGGTCATCATATGTAAGTATATCTGATGAAGAAAAGGCTTTCTCAAAAATTATATTTTCGTTATGGTTATTCAATAAATCATCAAATTTTTCATCAACACCAGCAGAATTGGTTAAAGAATTCAAAACAATTTTTCCTGAAAAATCTATTGAAGTAGATCAGATGCTGATTGATTATCAAAAAGCGATTTATTCACCTCACGCAATTCAAATTAAGAATATCCAAGATTCAGGAAACAAAATATTCGCTTATTCCATCAGTAAGAAAATCGAAAATTTTCTAAAATTTTGAAAACATTTTTCGTATTATAGACCTCTTCAAAATACTTTTACTTAAATCTCACTAACATACGAGGTCAGGTATTCTTTTCTGGCTTGCACCAGTTTGGGTAATGCATCCATACAGTAAAACGGTCCCACTCCTTCTACTGTAAAAGATGCAGAGATGCTCCCTTGCAACACAGCATTAATTGGATTCTGGTTTGCCCTTAAACCAGAAATAAAACCCCCACAAAAAGAATCTTGCAAACCAGTTGGATCATAAATGGTTGAAGGGTAAAGAGGCACTTCATATTTCTTCCTGGAAGTTCGATCCCACAAAAGGAAATAATTTCGATCGGTAATGATTATGATCATCTCACAACCAAAAACATCCAATTCAGCCACCATGTCCCATAAATCTGAGGATTTTCCATAAAATAAATT
>DAOUGX010000191.1:0-2483 GCA_034428855.1 Anaerolineaceae bacterium
TCAATGAGCTCTTTGTTGTACTTGTTCATGACCGCCAGACGAAATTTATCTGGATTTCCATTAAATCCTAAGGGAACTATGGGGTTCACCCAGGTATCATAATCTGCCCGGTTCATTTCTGGACGTAATTGTCCAAGAACCATTTGCCAGGCATCCATATGATCTGAAAATCCAGTTTTTGTGGTCATCTTAAATCCAATTTCAACCCAAATTCAATTTGATAACTGTACTGACAAAGGGATTCATTAATCCCAGAAATATTTTTGATCTTTTCATTTTTTTAATCATGATAGAATCGTTTTGTTTCATCATTTGCGCATAACTATATGTACAATTACCCAGAATTGAGTTAATACCCTTTTGATTTCTGATCTTTTTCTCTTTCGTATTCTGGTTGTTACACGCCTGTAAATCCATTAATTTTTGCCTTTTTTCCTTGATTTTCAACACCTACGCGCAATTTTGTATTGTTTTTTCTTCCATTAATTAAGTATATTTTTGGTAGAAATATTTATTCTGGATTGATCAGCATTTGAACCAATTCTTCCAGATTACGGGCTTTTTCACCCGGAACAAGTTGCAATCTTGCACTGCAAATACGTGAAATTATGCCGACCGTCTCCCCAAGTGAGATCTTTCTTCCCAGCATTTTGGTTAACCTGGTTTGCCATTTGGTTAGTTCTGCCATTTCTCCTTTCGAGAGAGTGAGGCCAACTTTATGGCGTGGAACTAATGATGGCGGTCTCCCAGGAGGACGTGATTGAGGATCGGAAGTGATCCGTCGGGCTTGATAGAGTTGAACCCAGGCATTGCTCGTTACGGAATGGGAATCATGCTTCATATGCTACTACCTCTTTTACAATATCGATTGTGATTGTGGAAACATCTGATTGCAATACCAAATCAGTAGCTAAAGCGCAAAGGCGAATAATTTCTCTGGGAACGCCTTGTGAACGCTCATACAATAATTCAAATGCATCATCATCAATGAATGGTTCACTTCTACCGGCCACATTCAGCCGAAAAAGTACCATTTGTAAAGAACTGGATAGAGTTAATGGAGGTAAGGCTAAACGAACAAATACCCGTGCGTTGACTGCTTTGTTGGTTTCAAACAGACTATTCATTTCTCTTTGTCCAAAGGCAAGAATTTGAACCACTTTGGAGTCATAATCGAAATTATAGAGACGATGTAAAACCTCGAGTGCTTCGGATTCCATCATCTGAGCGTCATCCAGTATAATTACTACATTGCGGTTGCGTGTGTATTCATCTGCCATTAAACGCTCCAGGGTATCCATCTGACGCTGAAAACTTCGTTGGGTTGGAAGTCCAAGTGAAAGGGATATTTGCCGGGCAGCATCCATACCCGATTTAAAGGAAGCCGTATGAATGTAACTGATCACTACCGAATCTTCAGCCGCATACAAATCATAAATCCGCCGTGCCAATGAACTTTTACCCATACCCATATCACCTGAGAAGAGAGCCAATCCTCTGCGCCGGGATACAACACCCTGAGCCTGCCGGTAAACAGCTAGATGCTCAGGCCCCAGGTATAAATACCGGGGATCGGCGGATAATTTGAAAGGATCTTCTTTGAGTCCCAACCTTTCCATACGTGCTACACGCCACTCTTCATCGTTCAAAGTATTGAACATACGGACCTCCAATTCATCTGCGACAATTATTGCATTAATTTTAGAAAAAATCAATAGAATTATCGTTATTTTACCTCAAAATCAACTTAATTATCGTAATTTTGTTGAAATTGACCTTAATATATGCTAATATACTTAAAAGTTACTGAATTATGCTAATTAAAGCAAAATAACCAGTAATTAGACGATTTATGTGGAGAGAAGGATTATGGCAGTTATTATCACAATCGCAAACGAAAAGGGAGGGGTTGGAAAAACCACCACAGCTGTAAACCTTGCAGCTGGACTCTCGATTTATCTGGCTGAACAACCAGGAATCAATAACCGCGTTTTGTTAATCGACATGGATCCACAAGGCCATGCACTTCTGGCAACTGCTTTCGGAGAACATGACGCCCCTGCCCAGCAGTCCCTCTCAGCACTATTGGTTGAAACTCCTCCTCCTTCCATTCAGAGACTCTTACGGCCTTCCATTCACCACCCCAACCTTTATGTAATTCCTTCCAATCGAGCTGCCATGGTGGATGCCTCCAGAATATTACCCACGTTAATGGCAAACGAATCGCGCCTTAATCAGGTTTTACGCACCATCCGTAACCAGTTTGCCTTCATCATCATTGATACTCCTCCCAACACCGGAGATCTATTGGTAAATGCCCTGGTTGCAGCCGACCATATTATCATTCCTGTCGAACCAAGCTACCTGGGTGTATCCGGATTACGCGAATTACAAAATACAATCGAACAGGTACGATTGCATTTCAACCCGGATATCAATATATTAGGGTATTTACCAACCATCTGTGAGGAACAACGTCTTGA
>DAOUGX010000192.1:0-4602 GCA_034428855.1 Anaerolineaceae bacterium
TGTTTATAAAATGGTCTGACTCCCATAGCTCTCACGCGTTCCGTAATCAGGTCACCAATTGGGTAATCCACCATGGCTGTTGCGATACCAGTATTTAAATGGAAACAATCGGATAAATTAGCCGCGCAATTAAATTCTCCACCACTAACGTGAATCTGACATTGGGTGGCTTTGCGAAAGGGAATTATCCCTGGGTCAAGACGATGAACCAATGCTCCGAGTGAGACAAAATCTAAAGCTGCTTTTTCTTTAATGGGTAAGCCGTATCTCATATTTTCCTCTTATAACCATTGGGTATGGAAAACACCATCACGGTCAATCCGCCGGTAGGTGTGTGCTCCGAAATAATCACGTTGTGCCTGAGTTAAGTTCGCTGGTAATCGCTCACTGCGATAAGCATCAAAATACGCCAAAGAACCACTTAAAGCAGGTGTTGCAATTCCCATATCGATAGCAGTTTTGACGATTAAACGGAAATCATCCTGCCGACTCTCAATTGCTTTACGGAAGTAAATATCCAGCATCAGGTTTTGTAATGCAGGTTCTCTTTGATAGGCAGCCATGATTTCGGTTAATAAGCTTGCCCGTATAATACAACCCGCTCTCCAGATCTTGGCTATTTCTCCCAGATTCAGGTTATACCCATATTCTTCGGATGCCAGCTTTAATAATCCCATTCCCTGTGCATAAGAAATGATTTTACTGGCAAATAAGGCATTCTCAGCAGCAAGAAGAACTTTTTCGCGGTCTCCATTAAATGCTGTTCCAGGACCACTTAAGATTTTAGATGCAACCACCCTTTCGGATTTTAAAGCTGAAATGGTTCTGCCGACCAGGGCCGCATGGATAGTGGGTATGGGTGCACCGAGATCTAATGCATTTTGACTGGTCCACTTTCCAGTTCCTTTTTGTTGGGCTTCGTCCAGGATTAAATCGACCACATGCTTTCCTGATTCAGGATCGATTTTTTTGAAAATATTCGCAGTAATTTCAATCAGGTAAGATTTAAGCACACCTTGATTCCAGTATGAAAATGTCTCAGACAACTCCTGGTTGGATAATCCCAGACCGCGGTGAAGGATATCGTAAATCTCCCCAATTAATTGCATATCTCCATACTCGATGCCATTGTGCACCATTTTGACATAGTGACCAGCTCCTCTGGGACCGATATATTCCACACAGGGTTGACCATCTTCAGCTTTGGCAGCAATGGCATAAAAAATGGGTGAGAGAGCTTCCCAGGCTTCTCTTTGGCCACCCGGCATTATTGCTGGTCCCCATTTAGCTCCTTCTTCTCCGCCAGAGACACCCGCCCCGACAAAATTCAAACCGTCCGTTTCCAGTTCCTGAGCTCTTCGTTCTGTGTCCATAAAGAAGGAGTTACCACCATCGATTAAGATATCACCTTTTTCAAGAAGAGGTTTGATTCCTTGAATGGCAGAGTCAACCGGTTTTCCTGCCGGAACCATAAGTAAAATTCGGCGAGGTTTTTCAAGGATTTTGATCATTGCAGGAATACTATCAAGAACGATTATTTGTTTCCCTTTACCTTCACTGGCAAGAAATGCATCTGTTTTAGTTTTATCCAGATCAAAACCTGCCACAGGGAAGCCATTTCTTTCCATATTAAGTGCTAAATTTTGCCCCATTACCCCTAAACCAACAATACCAATTTTATAATTCATGGATCACCTTCCTTTAAATGTATTGATTGATGCATTTTTGAGACGGTAAAGCATTTCACCTGCTCTTGGAACCACTAGAATTCCCTGATTTTCCTTGTTCGTCCAATCTTCAGGATTAAATTTTTCAGGGTTGAGATAATTTAACCCAATTTTCCGACAGCGGTTTTCCGGAATTCCAGTCGCAAGTGTAACCTGGATACGTGGATTTTCTGTCATAGTATTCAAATCAAAAGTCCCTTGGCCACGTAAATGAGTTGAGTGTGCCAGGACACCCCAGGGAAAATGTTTATATTGATCCCACTGTTTCACAAAATAATCACGACAATGATATCCGATTTGGTCCAAAATTTTCCCATGGGTATAACTTACTTCTGTGATATGAGGAGCATAAATAATGACCTCCCCTCCATCTGCGATGACAGGTTCCATTTTATACATACCTTTGGCAGCCGTCCACATATCATCATATAAGGAGGGCATAATGGAGATCACCTTTTTATAAGGACGATCCACATATTGAATGTGAACTTTAGCAGACAAATCTGCAGCAGCCTGCCAGGCTTCCTTCGCCGAACCATAATAGAGGCCATGGGTGCCTTCATGGGTGACAACCAGACAAAAACACGTCACTGGTCGGTTGATTAAGGATGCTGCTCGATCTATAATGGCTCGTACTGGAGTATATCCTGCACCAATAATTTCATAATTCGTTATGAGTGCTCCTAACCAATGAGTAAAATTGATGATTTCTGTACCTGCAATGCCAGGAAAGAAGTATTTATTTCCTCCTGAAAAACCGACGACTTCGTGTGGAAATACCGGCCCACAAATGAGAATATGGTCATAATCGAAAATCATTTTGTTCAATCGAACCGGCACATCCATGGATAATAAACCATGGCTGGTTTGTTGTACTTCCTCCGCTGAAATGGTACCAATGGTAGCAAATGTAGCTGGCTGGTTCCAGAGATGATTATAGATCGTACTTTTTCCTGCCTTGCCATTCAATACTGGTCGTCCAATCATGTTGCTTAATTGCGAGTCAGCCATTGGTTGGTGAGTACCTAATGCGACCAGATAATCCAGTTTTTTTACTCTTTTCTCAAGGTTTTGCTCAAAAAGGTCAAACATCTGTTTCATTGGCATGGTGCGGGTTCCATCAGGAATAAGCACCAGGACACTCTTACCATCCAGATTTGTATTTTGCAGACTTTCAGAGACAATCTGTCTAATTTCTAATTCACTGAGATTTGTGGACGAATTACCTTTACCAAATAGCATTTTTAGACTCCACTAAATGCAGAAAAACCACCATCAATCGGTACAACAACTCCCGTTACGAAGGTGGAAGCTGGGGAGGTCAACCAAAAAACCGCACCTAATAAATCCTCTGGTGTGCCAAATCGTCCCATGGGTGTATGTTGAGTGATTGTTTTACCACGGGGAGTTAAATCATTGGTTTCTTTATCGGTCAATAAAAATCGGTTTTGCTCTGTCAGGAAAAATCCAGGAGCAATGGCATTCACCCGGATGTTTGGAGAATATTCCTGAGCCATGTGAACAGCTAACCATTGGGTAAAATTGCTTACAGCGGCTTTGGCAGCAGAGTAGGCGGGAATTCGGGTCAAGGGTCGGAAAGCATTCATGGAAGAAATGTTGAGAATGACACCATGTTTTTGTTCAGCCATAATTTTGGCAAATACCTGGGTCGGCAAAATAGTTCCAAGCATGTTCAGGTCGAACACCCATCGGAAGGCATCAGCAGGCAGATCAAAAAATTTCATATCCTGACTGGTGGTTGCTTGTGGTTTGTTACCTCCAGCACCATTAATTAAAATATCGACCTGACTAAACTCTAATAAAATATTTCTGGCAACTTTTTCGATATTCTCTTTATCCAGAACGTTGCAGCCATAACCTGATGCCCTTCCTCCGGAGGATTGAATCTCAAAAGCCAGTTCCTGAGCGGCTTTTTCGTTCAAATCCAGAATAGCAACGGAGACTCCTGCATTCGCCAATGCTTTACAAATCGTAGCGCACAAAACACCAGCACCACCGGTTATTACTGCTACTTGTTTATGAAGATCAAAGTTTGGAAAAATCAAATTATCGGGCATAATCAGTCCTTTAAAATTTTTAATGGATAAAAGGTTTCAGGTGTCGTAAAAAGTGTTTTTCTAAATTCTGGGCATATTCCTCTGGATGATTTCGTAAAACTTGCATGAACCGCTCAAAAAATCGATATGAACCGTTCTCTACTTTCTCTTTGAGAACTGAACCAAAGGTAACATGTAAAATTTCGCGGGCATCGAATTGATCCAGTATTTCTGAAACATTGCTAATTTTTGAAGTATCCGGAGCTTGATCGACATGCGCAGAAACATGATAGCTGACCTTGTCAATCTCATATCGATCCTTGCAGAAGGTGTAGATTTCTGTGAAGAATTCAGGATCAATGGTTGCAATGGTTCTCAAAGCTTCCAAATAACTGGTGCCGGCCGTTTTTAAGTGGACCAACCCCTTGGTTGCCTTGGCAGCGATTGCATAAATGCTGAACTTATCAGAACCAGAGTGTAAGCTTATTTTATATGGTCCGTATGATCTGGCAATGGCTGCATGGCCTTGTATATCTCTTTCAAAATCGGATAGATTTCCAATATAATCGACACCTTTTTCAAACTGACCCACAAAACGCGGGGCTAGGCTAACCCAGTGTACATCGAGACGCTTCAGTTCACTGGCGATGTAGATATGTTCAAGATGGGAGGTAGGGTTCTCAGTCTCATCGACGGAAACTTCTAATTCAAATGAACCAGTTCCTGCAGCTTTTTTCAGATGCTCATACATGTTATGAACATGCCAGATGGCTCTTCCATATTTAACCATGGCTTTCAATAAACTGCTTTCATCAAAA
>DAOUGX010000193.1:0-5908 GCA_034428855.1 Anaerolineaceae bacterium
TCACAATTCTCTGGATGGACCGGGTCATTATTGCTGGATGCTGGGGATCAATCCGCACTCTTGCGCTTTGACAGAGGTAAAATCACTTTAGGAACTGAAACCAGCTCAGAAAACACCTTGCAAGCAGGTGCGGCTTTGTCGCGATTGCTGATCGGATCCGATGAGCCGGAGGAGGTGATTCGTGAAGAGGGGATGCAATGCACCGGAATCGCTTATGATTTGGTATGTGTGCTGTTACCGAATCTGTATCCGATGATGAGCCATTGGGATGAGTATTAAATTCGGTGCATTGCTAATGCACCTTACAAAGGTTGGCTGGAAGTATGGTTCCTCAGCGATGTACTATTTCATCAGACCAGTCAAATAAACTCGCGTCCTCGAACCACTTTGGCCAGTGCTGGCACCATGCTGGTTCTGCACAATCCCTGACTCTTTCCATAGCAAAATATGGTTTTATATCCAATACGGGTGTTTTATCTTCAGCATCAATAAAGGGTGTGAATATCTCACCTTTGTCAAAATCAATCTCTTGAACTTTTATTGTGCTGATGAGTATTGGATTAGGCCGAAACGGTGAACGGGTAGCAAAAACTCCGATCGAATCAGGCCCATGTTTGAAGAGTTTGGGCAAGACCAGACGGCCTCTACTGTGTGCATTATCTGTCAGGTGAGCCCACCAAACAATCTGAAGGTGGCTGAATCCTGCGAGATTTTCTAATCCAGGTACATATTTTTTATCTAACTTGATTGAAAAGTTGTTATTTTCGACTTTTACCTCTCCAATGCTTTCTATTTGAAATTGGATATTCATTAATTTTTTTCCTTTACCATTTAATTTCTGGAAAATTTCTTGGATTGAATTCAAAAATCAGCCTAAAATGAAGGCCATTTGAAAACGAAAGCCGCAATCAAAACGCCAAGGCTGATCAATAAACCAAGAAGACCTCTTTCTACCGGTTGAGAAAGTTTGCCATCCCAGAATATTAAAATGGTCAATGTAGAAATAATGGATGCGGTAATGAGCGCAGTGCGCGTCCAATTTTGTTCGGCAAAAAAACCAATGCCTGAAAGAACAAATGCAATGGCCGACACACTGTAAAATATGGTTGCCAGGATATGAGTCATTTTATTACCTAGAAAACCAGTCAAGAGCCAGGATACCCCTGTCCATCCCATTTCAGTCTGGAATTTAACCCATCCCTGACTTAAAACAACATACCACAAATGCACCAATCCATGTAATATCATGAAAATTCCGAATACAATTTTCATTTTTTCCTCCTTTCATGGAATTAATTATTTACTAATTTTTTTTCGGCATCAACCACACTTAATCATAAGATCTATTTAGAATGGTCATACTTTATTTTCTTCTAATCCCCTAATTTATTTTTTTCATAAACCCCGAAATTCTGCGGCTGATACATTTAGCCAAGATTCACCTTAGAAGGAAGGTGATTTTGACTGAACTGACAAATCATTTCTCTATGTTTTATTATACAGCATTTGTTACGCTCCATTTTACAAAATCGGATGGCGGGAATGTTCTCATTTAACCGAACGATTTACAAATATAAGATCTCATTGTGAGGTGCTTGAAAAATGTATCATTTACGTTAATTGTTAAATGCTGTTATAGAATACCCAAAGGGCACAATGTAAACGAATTTTAGCTGGTAGGATGCGTTCCTAACGCACCATTTAATTTCTAAATTCTCCAGTGCACTCTTTGTAGAATAATTTATGGATTGTCTTCATTTTGGATTGCCATTTTACTTTGTCTTATCAAAGTACGATAACTGGTAAATCCTGCTATGAAGCCAATAATTAACCATAATGGCAAAATAAAAACAAACATATAAACGGATTCATATTTCTGCCAAAACCATACTGAACCTTCATCCAATATTATCAAGTTCACCTGTATCTCATAATCTGGCCCACATAAATCCTTCTGTACAGAATCTAACACTTTTTTGAACAATAAAATTGGTGGAATATATTTCAATTGTCTCCCAGGTGGACAATCCTCATAACTATCTTCTGGTTCGCCTGGTAAAGAACTTTCCTTCATCCAATGCGGGGTACTCTCTGAAGAAAATTTATAAGAAAATATATTTCCATTTTCTGACATGATATAAATAGTGCCACCAAAAAAATTAAAATTTGACTCATCTAAGAAATGTTCAGCTCTTTCAGGTGGGGGTGGTTCGACTTGTATCCATTGTCCACGTGGAATTCTGTCCATTATAAAAAATGAACCTAATCCCAATAATATCCCCGTCGTAATTAGCAATAATGCTATTATTGTGTGGCGAACCCAAGGTGAATGTATTATACGAAAAAGAAGATGGGCGATAAACCGTAAACAAAGCCCTGACAATATGCCTGTTATCAACCCTAAAAATATTGCAAAAAACCAATTTTGAGAATCAAAAAGGAGAATGTCTAATGCAAACATTCCCGATCCAAAAATTATGCCGCTAATAACCCCAACCCTTCGAAAATTATTCATTGTTAATCCTGCCGTATATTGCATCCTGTGGTGGCTATTCTTAACCTAATTGTGGAAAATAATACTCTAAAGCAGCCTGATTTACACCATCTCTCCCGCGCCACCAACATACCGGATATGTCCAATCAATCTTGTTCACTGGTGGAACTACTCTCTCATAATAATGAGGAAAAGACTGGAAATAATTTGAACGTTTGCCAGGTATCAAGATGCCACAATATGCTAAGATCTCAATCAGAATTTCTCGTTCTTGCTTATTTGATAGAAGAACGGAAGCTAACTTTTTTTCTAAATCTCTTGGTTTTTCATTCGGTTCACATTGGTCAGCGATTTGTATTATTTGGCGCATTAATTCAATGTCATGCTTTGTTGGTTCAACCTTTTCGAGTTTTGAAAATTGCTCAAGATCGAAAGCGGTATATTCAAGATCCTTATGACGAACACCACCCCATTTATAACGTTCGAAATTTAGTCTGCTCAACTCATAAGGTTCGTTGGGGTTTTCGAATACTCCACAAATTTCACAACTATAACTATCACCTTGATACTTATGCACGGGAAAATTCTTGGCGATTGCATAACTACCTAAAGCAGAGCGTAATTCTAATCTCCGCGTACTAAGACTAACTAAGAAAGCATTGCTGATATCTTCGAGACTTACCCTATCAAAAGTTGATTTCAACCAATTCACAATATCATCGTGAGAAAAGTTGACTGGTTGAAACATTACACCAGAATTTTGAGCATAGTTAAAATCTTCAGATGAAACTGTCTTTTCAATTTTCCAACCTTTACTAGACCAATAGGTATCAAACAGGATTTTGAGTGCTCTTTTATTATTCATTATTTATTTCTCGAATAGTTGGTTGATTAAACAGGATACAACATTTCTTTGAATGATCCTTACCGACCTTAAGAGGTATTTTGAACCCATTATTTAACCAGCATAACATACATGGTGCCATCTGGTTGAGGAATGATAGTCACAGAAAAAGTGTTTGCGCCTTTAAAGAATATCATCAAAGTGGCATTTGTTGCACTTAAACCACTGGCTAACGCATCCCATCCAAGTTTTGCCATTTCATTCTCATAGAATAATTGGATTTCATCGGATGTTGCGTTAATCGTAAAAATATAACCCTGGCTAATACCTTCCCCAGAAAGTGCATTTGGCATTATTGATACACCTTCCCATTCACTTGACGGTGTTCCTGATGGCATTGGCAAATCAGGTGCAGACTCAGTAGGTGTTGCCGTTGGTGGGACCGAGGTGTTTGTTGGAGTCGATGTTGGCTCTGGCGTACTGGTTGGCGTAGTGGTTGGGGATGACGTTGATGTTGGCAAACTTGTATTTGTTGGAGTCGGTGTTTCCGTTAGTTGAGGAGTAAATGAATTACATGATGCCAAAATGATGACCAGAATTGAAAGTAACATTACCTTGATTATGCTCTTCATATTTCCTCACTTTTATTTTGATACTTCATTGGTGTTAGTGTACGAGTGTAAGTGTGTTGTGAATCTATCTATTTATCATGGGTAAAAAAACAAATTTACAAATAATATCTGTTCCGGACCAATTATTCACTGTTTCTTTCCATTCTATGAACTCCGGGTTTGAAGGTTCACAAAGATTAGTGGAAGAAAAATAAAATGAATAGAGTGAGTTTAGTTTAATAAATGAAAGCGGAATACTCCCACTTAATTGATCATTTTTTTCAATACGAAGAGTTGAGAGTTCACCTAATTTGCTGATTTCGGTCGGAATTATTCCTGAAAGATCATTACTATGCATAGACAGATATACAAGGTTTTCAAGTTGTCCTATTTCAACTGGTATGGAACCGCTTAATTGGTTTAATCCTACTTCAAGATAAATAAGATTATTCATATTACCTATCTCGTTTGGAATTGATCCGTATAATTGATTACTAGATAAAAATAAGGATTCCAAATTGATAAGATACCCCAAAGAGTTAGGAATAGATCCAGATAATTGATTTTCATCTAATTGAAGGATTTTTATATTTACAAGATTCCCCAAAGAACCTGGTATGGATCCGGATAATTGATTTATAGATAGAAACAAACAAACTAAATTTACAAGGCTTCCTATTGATTCTGGGATAGACCCAGTAATTTGATTATGACCCAACTCCAGATATTCCAAATGAATTAAATTACCCAAAGATTCTGGGATAGATCCAGAAATTTGATTAAAAGATAATTGCAAAACTTGTAAATAAATTAAATTTTCCAAAGAATCAGGAAGGGTGCCAGAAAGGTTGTTTGAAGATAATATTACCTCTACAACTTTATTTTCTTCAACTTTTACACCGAACCAATCATCAACATTCAGTGAAGATAACCAGTTATCGTTAGTGGACCAATCTGCCCCAATGGTGCTTTCATAGAGATCAACCAATGCCTGGCATTCTGATACTGAAACATCGACTACAAAATTACAAACAAAACCATTCTCAAAGACCATTGATTGAGAATTGAATTTAGCGGTTTGATATGAAATGTTATAACTCATTTCTGGATATGAAAATGAGAAGAATTGATTTATCGGTAAAACCAGAATAGAAAGTAATGAAAAAATGGATTGGATATACTTCATAATTACCCCAACTTGTACATATAAAAATTATACAGTAAATTTGGATTCATTAAACCGTAAAGTAGTTGCAGTTTTCGATCTGAAAATATTTGTTCAATTCGCCCCTTGTTTTTCCTGTAAAATGAAGGGAATCAATGAATTTTCAGGAGGTTCCTATGGCAGTAGTAAAAGCAACAGCAAAGAAATCAAGCAAGAATTATGTGCATTTTTCGGATAAGATGACTGAGGCATTACAGAACATCAACAATGTAATTGTTGATAACCGCTCCACGCTGGACTCGATCCAGGATATGGCGGTCGAGTTAACCCGTTCGGTGCAGGTGCTGGAAAAGGCAGCAGTGAAATATATTCGCATGGTGGATGGTGTGCTGGAGCAGGTTATCCCGGTATTGAAGAACATCCCCCTGGTGCCCAAGAAATTACTGGCTTTATTTGTTAAGATTGAAGCCACCACCACCAAATTCCTGGCTGCCTGTGAACTGGCGGAGAAGGTGTTACCGGGTGTAGAAGAAGGCTTGACCACGGCAGATATGACCAAGTTGCAGGCTTCGACCGGGGATGTGCAACGTCTGACTGTCACCCTGCAATCGCTGGTGGGAGAGATGGATAAGAAGAAGTAGCCGTCAACGAATAAGAAAACGAATAAACGAATAAACGAATGCACCAAGGTCACTTTGTGGACGAATGACGAACTTTTATTCTAAGCTGAATTAAGTGCGTTAACTACCCCTGTAAAAGAAGGTAACGACCTTAGCTGAGGGTGAGTGAACCCT
>DAOUGX010000194.1:0-8000 GCA_034428855.1 Anaerolineaceae bacterium
GAAGTATTAATCAACAAGCAGGTGGATGGCATCATCTTTATGGCTTGCGGTGATGACATAGCATCCTTGAAAGAATTGGTGGATCGGAGTATCCCTGCAGTGGTGGTTGATCGTCTCCTCGACCAGATGGAAGTGGATTCGGTCGTCAGCGATAATTTTCAGGGCGGATATCTGGCAACGCGACATCTAATTGAGACGGGACACCTAAAAATTGCTATCATTCGAGGGCCTTCGAACATTACCCCCAGCGCCCGCAGATTTGATGGTTACCTGCAAGCCCTGCACGATCATAATCTGGCAGTTGACCAATCGTTAATCAAAAGCGGCAATTTCCATCCCCCTTCTGGGTATCAGGCAACCAAAGAATTATGTTCATTACCCACAAAACCTGATGCCATCTTCGCCTGTAATGATCTGATGGCAATCGGCGCATTAAGGGCGGTGCATGAACTCGGTTTCTCGGTTCCGGATGATATTTCCATCATTGGGTATGACAATATTGAGCTGGCGTTATTTACGCAACCGGCCCTTTCTACCATTGCACAGCCAATTCAAGCAATCGCAGACCGAGCTGTTCGTTTGCTGTTAGACCGTATCGAGAACCCTCATTTTCCAACCAGGCGAGAAACACTTACCAATCAAATTGTGATACGATCAACGACACGGAGAGCATTATGAAGAATAAAATTCTCGTCATCGGCAGCATTAATTACGACCTGGTGGTGTTTACACCACGGCATCCCGCACCCGGTGAGACCATTCTGGGAGAAAAATTTCTTACATTTCCAGGTGGAAAAGGTGCCAACCAGGCTCTCGCTGCAGCACGATTAGGGGGCAATGTTCAAATGCTTGGGAATGTAGGTAATGATAATTTTGGTGAAGAACTTCTCCAAAACATGCAAAAAAACATGGTGGATATTAGCCATATCCGGAAGACAGATACATCCACAGGTACAGCCCATATTACGGTGAATGCCAGTGGACAAAACTCCATCATTGTCGTCCCTGGGGCGAATGCTACTCTTGGAAAACACGATATTGATGCCATAAAATATATGATTCAATCCGCCCAGGTATTGGTTTTACAACTGGAAATACCTCTGGATGTGGTTGTGCATGCAATTAATTATGCTTATGATTTTGGAACAAAAACTTTGCTCAACCCTGCCCCTGCACAGCAGATTCCTGTTGATACTCTTCGTAAGGTGACCTATCTCATCCCGAATGAAAGTGAATTGGCACTGCTTTCTGGTATGCCAACCACTGATTTAAAGGCATGCCGGTCTGCAGCAGGACATCTGTTGGAGATAGGCTGCGAACAGATCATCCTCACACGGGGAGATCAGGGCGCTTGTTATTTCAGCCGTTCACAGGAGATCATTTTGCCTTCCTACCAGGTTCCCGTCATGGATACCACCGCTGCCGGTGATGCATTTATTGGCGGGCTCGCTGTGTCTTTCGCTGATGGTCTGGATCTGCTTTCATCAATGCAGGTTGCCAGCGCTGCTGGTGCCCTGGCTGTCACCAAAGTAGGTGCTCAGACCAGTCTGCCAACAAAAAATGAATTGGATTCCTTCCTAAAAAAACATTCACAGGAGGTTCAAGCATAATCACTATCCCACATTTAAATTACAATTCTTAGTATAAAGGAGTAGAAAATGAAGAAATTAGTATTTATAACGATCGTAATGTTATTGGTTGTCAGTATGGTAGGTTGTGCACCTGCCAATCAGGCTCCGGAAACCGAAAAAGTGGTTTATTTGATCAATGGAGCTCTGGGTGATCAAAGTTTTTATGATTCCGGCCAGTTAGGCATGGAAAAAATTAAAAGCGAATATGGTGTAGAAATTCGAACCATTGAAACTAATTTTGATGCTGGCCAATACGAGCCAGCCCTGCAGGCAGCAGTCAATTATGCCGATGTGATTTTCATCATTTCCTATGGCTTTGAAGATCAATTGATGACTTACGCTGATAAATATCCGGATAAAATTTTCGTCAATCTGGATACAGTTGTGCAGAATGAAAAGAAAACCATCACCTCTGTGGACTTCATCGAAGAAGAATCAGCTTATCTGGCAGGTGTTGTGGCTGGCTTAACTACACTCGAAACAAGTCTGCCTGGAGTAAACCCCGAAAAACTGATCGGTGCTGTGGGTGGTGACGTGGACCCGGTGATTCAGGCTTTCGTTTTTGCCTATACCAACGGTGCCCAATCGATTGATCCTGAAATTCAGGTGGAGACGAAGTACCTGGGTAGCTGGGATGATACTGCCAAAGGTAAACAGGCAGCTCTGCAGTTATATGATTTGGGTGCTGATGTTGTCTTCCAGATAGCTGCCGCGGCTGGTATTGGTGTTCTCCAGGCTGCCGGTGAACGTGGTTTGTACGCCATCGGTGTCGATACCAATCAGAATGATATTGTTCCCGGGAACGTGGTTGCCAGTGACATCAAAGATGTCGGTAAAGCCATTTACGAAGTGTTCAAAACCATCAAAGATGGAACCTATCAACCCGGTCAGGTACTTCAATATGGTATTGCTACCGGTGGTGTGGATATTGATATGACCGCCCAGGTTCAGGTATTGCCTCAGGCCATTCAGGATAAAGTGTTGGAAATCCGCCAACAAATTATCGATGGCACTCTCAAAGTCGAGATGTATACCGGCGAATAGAATTTTTTTACCACCTCACTTGCCTTGCGGGATAGATTCGAAACAATCGATCTTCCTTCCCGCAAGGCAAATTTGATATTTGACAAGCGATTTTGGAGCGTTGATGCAAGTTCTAATCGAAATGAAAGATATCATAAAAGTCTTTCCACCCAATGTGGTCGCTGTGGATCAGGTCTCTACCGATTTTCGCAAAGGTGAGATTCATGCGATCGTTGGTGAAAATGGTGCCGGTAAAAGCACACTGATGAAAGTATTATATGGTCTGGAACAATTTAACCAGGGAGAAATCCTTTTCCAGGGTCAATCGGTGCGTTTTCAGGATCCTGGAGAAGCCATTGCCCGCGGGATTGGAATGGTTCATCAGGAGATACTCTTGATTCCACAATATACCGTTTGGGAGAATATCGTCCTGGGTGCAGAACCTGTCAATTTCATTGGCATGATCAACAAACAGCTGGCTCGTAAAATGGTGCAGGAAAAAGTAGATGAGTTTCAATTCAATCTGAATATTGATGCAAAAGTGGATGATATCTCCGTTGCAGCTGCGCAAAAGGTGGAAATTTTAAAGCTTTTATACCGAAATGTTTCTGTTTTAATTCTGGATGAGCCTACTGCAGTCCTTACCCCGCAGGAAATTCCACAATTGTTTAACGAATTACGACGCTTACGAGATCATGGGCATACGATCCTTTTTATTTCTCATCACCTGGAAGAAGTACTCACCCTGAGCGACCGTATCACGGTGATGCGTAAAGGTAAAAAAGTTGCCACTGTTCAGGCAAATGAAACCAGCAAAGAAGAACTGGCACAAATGATGGTGGGCAGGACCGTATTATTTCATTCCATTCGTGATCATACCGCTCCAGGGGAACAAACATTTACTGTGGAGGATTTAACTTATATTGATGGTACGCATCATAAACGCCTGGATCGGATTAATTTTCATGTGTCTCAGGGAGAAATTGTAGGCATCGCCGGGGTTGAAGGGAATGGACAATTTGAACTGGTCAATTCGATCATGGGACTGAATAAAATTAACCATGGTCACATTAAAGTCAATCAAAAAGACATCACCAAAGCCGATATTCTCGAACGGCGAAAGTTTATCTCTTTCGTCTCCCAAAACCGTGGCAAAATGGGAGCTGCCGTGAAAGCTTCCATTCTTGAAAATGTAATGATGACTCATCACCGGCTGAACCCCCAGTTCACCCGCTGGAATGGGCTCTTACTGAACGATACCTATGCTCGCCAATTTACCCACCAGATCGAAGATCAATTTTCTGTAGTGATGGATCGCATGGATAACCCTTTCCGTTCGCTCTCGGGAGGAAACCAGCAAAAAGTAATCCTCGGACGTGAATTATTGCTGGATACCCCCTTTGTGCTGCTGGATCAACCCACCCGCGGATTGGATGTGGGATCTATTGAATATGTCCATGAACTGATCCTAAAAATGAAAGCTCAAAACCGAGCGATTTTGTTAATTTCAGCAGATCTGGAAGAACTGTTCCGGATTGCTGACCGAATTTTAGTGCTGCATCGCGGTCGTGTCGTCGCCGATTTACCAACTGAGAAAACCAATATGGAAGAAGTCGGATACCTGATGCTGGAAGGAAAGGAGAATGATGCAAAGAAAATTAATTAGCGGTGTTGTCGGAATCCTGATCGCATTGCTGATCGGTGCTTTGATCATGCTCTTTCAGGGGTACGATCCCATTCAGACCTATGGGGCTTTGTTCAATTTTTCATTATTTGGTCTCTACCCACTCGCAACCACCCTGAGAAATTCAGTGCCCTTGATCCTGACTGGGTTATCAGCATCGGTTGCGTTCGCATCCGGACCCGTCAATCTCGGGCAACCTGGGCAGCTATTAATGGGTGCATTATTTGCTACCGTTGGTGGGCTGTATCTGAATTTACCTCCATTCATATTAATTCCAGTTTTAATTTTATTATCCATGCTGGGAGGTGCACTCTGGTCAGGTGTGGCTGCCATGTTACGCAAATGGTTCAACATGGATGAATTTATCACCACCTTAATGCTGAACATGATCGCGGATTTTTTCACCTATTGGGCAATTTCCTATCCATTCTTCGATAAAACAGCCTATTCCCCCATGACACCACAGATCAACACCAATGGCTGGCTACCGATCTGGGGTGAATTTAATTCCAATGTAATTGTAATGATCCTGGCTTTTATTGTTATTTATTTTATTTTTAATCGTCTCACGGCAGGTTACGAATGGCGTATCACCGGGCAAAATTCACTCTTTGCCCGCCTGGGTGGTATCAAGATTGATAAAAATTATGTGACCGTGATGCTGGTAACCGGTGCCTTAGCCGGCTTGGCAGGTGGTTTGGTCGTCATGGCTGGACCGCACCGCTTCCTGAAAGGACTGGGGGCCAATTATGCCTGGGATGGGGTCATGATTGCAGTGGTTGCCAATAATGGCTTGATTGGAACACTTTTATATGGTTTGTTTTTCAGTGCCATGCAGACCGGTTCATTAGGCATGGAATTGATTACCGCTGTACCCAAGGAATTTATCATGGTATTACAGGCAGTCATCGTTCTGGTGATTGTAGCCGGCCGCGGATACCTGGATATTTTTCTGGATAAATCCATCGCCAGACGTAAGGCACGGGAGAGAACAGCATGAACATCTTCACAGGACTAATCAATGGCATGATCAGTGGTGCCACCCCTATTTTACTCGCTGCATTGGGTGGAACTTTCACTTTTTATGCCGGAATTTTCAACATTGCCATGGAAGGAATGATGCTGGGGGGTGCCTTTTTTGCCGTCTTAGGTTCATATTACTTTGATTCCTGGCTGATGGGGATCGTGTGTGCCATCCTTGGTTCACTTTTGATGGCTGTCATATTCATTTTTTTTGCAGTCACCCTTAAAACGGATGAATTTGTTACCGGAATTGCTCTGAATCTGTTTGCCTTAGGTGCCACCACTTATATGTTGCGCCAGATTTTCAACGTGAAAGGTGCTTTTTCCAACCCAGGCATTGTACCAATCCCTTCCATTCACCTTCCAGGGATAAACAAGATCCCGGTACTGGGAGAGATTCTGAGCGGTCAGAATTTGATCGTATATATCACCATCCTGGTGGTATTAATTTCAGCATTTGTTATTTTTAAGACCCGCTTCGGTTTGCGTTTACGGGCCGCCGGATACAATGCTCCCAGCCTCGATTCCAGTGGGGTTCCCTCCGCAAAGATCCGTGTCTGGTCATTGATCATTTGTGGGGTACTGTGTGGTCTGGCAGGTGCTTATCTCTCTCTGGGGTATGTCACCTTATTCAGCGAAAATATGTCCGCAGGGCGCGGATGGATCTCCCTGGCTGCAGTCATTTTAGTCAATGGAAATCCCTGGGGTATTGCGCTGATTTCGCTCCTGTTCGGTTTTACCGATGGATTGGGATTACTCCTGCAACAATACATGCCCTCACAATTCACCTCGATGGTACCTTATGTTGCCACCTTGATTGCCCTCTATTTTTACTCCATACAAGCAAGGAAACGAAAAGCATGAAAAAAGCATGGCAAATGGAACGCGAACTGCGAAAGTCCGCCACTCCCCTCGATCGACGTCTCCACAGTTCAAACTGGTATGAAAGTGATTTTCAGGTACCTTACGGAGATCAGTTGATGCTGATGTTCTGGGATTCAAAAGTTCCAGGTTCAGGTGCACCTGAAATCCCCTATCTTTCCATGGTTCAGGCGATGGGCAACCGCGGGTTTGATGTCTCCTCCGCGGAAGTGCTGCTTCCACAAGGAATCGACTTGTTTCAAGCTGGAAAAATCGATGAGCTGCGGGTCATCACCGCACAAATTCTGGCTGCTTTGAATACCGCACCAATCGATCCAGCCAACCCTATTCACCAATACCACCATCCTTCCACCTGGGAAGAATCCCTGGCTGCCATGGGAACGATCCACCCCGAAAACTTATTAAAGTCAGATAAAGATCTGGCAGAAAAAATCTATCAGGGCTGGCTGGGACAATTAGCCGGCGGATCATTCGGCACGGCAATAGAGGGGTATACCGGGGAGCAAATTCAAAACGTGTATGGCAATATCCGGGAATACATCACCACCCCTGAAACCACCAATGATGATGTCGTTTATGAATTGATTTACCTGGATGTTTTCGAACGTCTGGGACGTAACCTCAGTTCAATGGATATCGGTCTCGAATGGGTGCGTCAGATCCAGTTTGGCTGGTCTGCTGAATGGGTGGCTTTGCGTAACTTGAATCAGGGGATTCTTCCGCCACATTCTGGTTCATTCAACAACCCATTTGCGCATTGGATTGGTGCTCAGATGCGTGGGATGGTATGCGGTATGCTGGCTCCTGGTTGGCCATTGGAAGCCGCACGATTGGCGTACCTGGATGGGGTGGTCAGCCATGAACATAATGGGGTTTACGGCGAGATCTATGCAGCTGTATTGACCTCTCTGGCATTTATACATCAGGACGTTAGAACGATATTAATGGAAGCAACTCAATATTTACCACAAAAGAGTGAGTACGCAGCTGTTGTGCACTATTGCCTGAACAAGCTGGCCAGCAATGATGACCCTGCTTCCATCTGGTCTGATTTTGACAGGAAATTCGAGCGGTATAACTGGATTCATGCCTACCCAAATATAGCTGCTGTTTTATACGCACTCTGGTATGGCAATGGTGATATGACTGAAACCTTCAGCTTGCTGGCTAAAGCCGGTGTGGATGTGGATTGTAATGCCGGGTTGGCAGGCACGATTCTGGGTATTTTACAGCCAGTACCGGCCGAATGGGCAACTCCGCTTGGAGATCGCCTGGAAACGTATATTAAAGGAAAAGAAGTCTTATCCATCCGTGAATTGGCTCAAAAAACGACAAGTCTTGCCACCAGAAGGTGATATAATTTATCCAATTTGACCAATTCAATTATTAAAACTCATCATAAAGGAAATAACATGGAAAAGAAATGTCTCGTTTGTGAAGTCAGTAATCAAAAAGCTCCTTTGATCCAGTTGGACTATCAGGGTCAGGCGCTTTATATTTGCCCCCAGCATTTACCGGTGTTGATCCACCACCCCGAAGAATTAATTGGCAAGGTGACCGGTGCAGAAGATTTCAAAGCCGGATAGGTTTGCAAAAAAAAATCGTTGAAACCAACGATTTTTTGTTTAAGGAAAATTGTTATTCCCGATCTCGATCTGAAGGATAGGGATCATTCTCATAACGATAGTCCAGAAACGGCACACTGGCTTTCAGATCTTCCAGCTCCAGAGATGCCTGATGATGCGTTTCCGGGTATG
>DAOUGX010000195.1:0-5055 GCA_034428855.1 Anaerolineaceae bacterium
ATAAACAACTTCATTTGAGGGATCTGATAGAGGGGATTCTTAAGGAGACTTCTGTTGTTCGATTACGTTTATCATCATTGGAACCTTGGGAATTGGGAGATTCGTTCTTTAGTCTATGGGAGGATCCAAGATTATGCCCTCACTTGCACCTTCCATTACAATCAGGTTCTGATTTTATCTTAAGAAGGATGGCCCGAAAAACATCCAAGGAACAATTTTTGCGTATTGTTCAGGATGCCAGGTCTGTGGTCCCGGACATTGCAATTACAACTGACATGATTGTCGGATTTCCGGGGGAGACAGATGACCTTTTTTCGGAATCAATTGAATTTGTGATGCAAGTGAATTTTGCTGGAGGACATATATTCCCTTATTCAGGCCGACCAGGTACTGCAGCGGCGAAATTCGAGGACCAAATACCCAAACCGATCCGGAAACGAAGGTCAGCTGCGATGCGGGCTGTTTTCGCTGAAATGACACACCATTATCAATCTGCATATATAGGAAAAAATGTGGAAGTATTGTGGGAACATGGAGAGCAGTTACAAAATGGAAACTGGTTAATGAAAGGTTTGACTGGAAATTATTTGCGCATAGCCACGGAAAGTGAAAAAGATCTGGAAAATCAAATCACAAATATTCAGGTCCATTCATTTTCTGAGCATGGCCTTATTGGAAGTTAACAAAACAACCCGCCATCAAAGGCGGGTTGTTCTCTACTTACAAATAATTATTTTACAACGATTGTGACAGGAAGATTACAAATAACAGTGTTTCCCTGTACCAATGCCCAGTTGCTGGTGTAGGTACCTGCAGTATTAGGAGCCAGCATATCTACTCGGAGTTCAATCTTTTCTCCTGATTTGACCGTCTGGTTCATATCAAATATTTTTTCATATTTGAACAATTCACTTCCACGAATGTATTTATAATCTAAAGTTCCGGCATCCCATGTTTTACCACTGGTATTCTTGATGGTCCAGACTGCGTCAAAATCATAACCCGGTTTCAGAACTGAATTCAAAGCAGGTGATACAGAGACTTCACATAACGAACTGGTAACAGGCGTTGCAACGGCAGGAATTGTTCCACTGGTAACATTTTTGAAGTAGTTATAAGCATATATTCCTGAAGTACTATCTAATCGGACAGTGACTCTTTCCACATCTTTAACAACTTCCGGTAATAAAACTGTGAATTTAAATGATCCGCCATTACCGGAATTAATTGTCCCGACTTCTACATAATCTTTGAAAAATGAGTCGTATGGTCCAACACGGATTTTGAATACCTGGTTGGCTGGAAATTCATCCGCCTGAACAGTGATGGCAACATTTTTCTCTATTCCGGTGATCGTTATGATTGCTTTAGGTAATTCAGTAACGGTTGCTGTTGGGGTTGCTGGAATTGCTGTAGGTAAAATAACAGCGGTTGCTGTTGGTAAGGGTGTGGATGATGGCAAGGGTAAATCTGTTGGAGCGACCGTTGGGAGTTCAGGTAAACTTGTTGCGGTTGCTTCTTTTGTTGCATTTGCAACTAAAGTCTGGGCTACCTCTGTCCGAATCGAGTCCAATGCTTTTTCCAAATCCTCGGGTGAAACTGTAGGTGAATTGGATGGGACGCAGGCAGTCATGATCAAAATCATAATAAAGCTTATTAAAAGTGTAAATTTTCTCATTTCGTACTCCTTAAATAATTGTCTTTCTATGATGAGACGTTGTGTTCAATTTATTTGTTCCCAAAATGATACATGGCCAATGGAAAACTGGTCTTTTGGGGAGTAAAAATGAAAACTACAAATGAATATTTTTAATGGTGGTTTTCAGGATTTCTGCTGATTTCTGCAAACCAATGATTTCATCTTCATTAAGCTTTAACCGCAGAACTCGTTCAATTCCTCCACGATCGATTACTGAGGGTAAGGAAAAGCACACATCATCTAAAGCATAATAATTATCAATTAGACTGGAGACAGATAGTACTGTACTTTGATCACGTAGGACAGCTTCAATAATCCTTTCCAGTCCGGTCCCAATCGCATAATAGGTTGCCCCTTTTCGTTCAATAATATGGTAGGCAGCATCACGCGTCTGGGTAAAGATTTCATTCAGGTCCTGGTTTGTACAGCCCATCTCGTTCGTTCTGCAATAGTCAGCCAAATTCATTCCTGCTATATTGGCTAATGACCAGACAGCAACTTCACTATCTCCATGCTCTCCAATAATATAGGCATGCACGCTGCGAGGGTCAACCTCAAATCGTTTAGACAGCAGGTATCGAAAACGGGCAGTATCCAGAATTGTTCCTGATCCAAAAACCCGTTTGGATGGTAAACCTGAAATCTTAATGGATGCATATGTCAACACATCTACAGGGTTGGTTGCAATTAAAATTAAACCTTCCGGATTGTGTTTAACAATTTCAGGAATTATTTGTTTGAAAATATCGGTATTTCGTTGTGCAAGGTCTAGCCTGGTCTCGCCAGGTCTTTGAGCTGTACCCGCGGTGACTACCGTTATCGCAGCTCCATGTGTGTCCTGATAATCACCTGCATAAATTCTGGTAGGCCTTACCAATGGAACCGCATGCATAAGATCCATGGCTTCACCTTCCGCTTTATGAGAATTCCGATCAATCAGAACAATTTCTGTCGCCAGCCCAGAGAGCGTTAGGGCATACGCCAGTGTTGCACCCACATTTCCGATGCCAACTATAGCAACTTTATTTGTAATATGAGGATTAATCATTGTAATCATCTCCAAAAATGATTAATTCTGGTAAAATGCTAAACACATTTTCCAGTTATTATAACCTAAGCTCAATAATGAAATAAACTGGGGTAATAACAGGAAGCAAAAAAATCGGATCAAGTTTGACCACAACCATTCGTTGCGGTATAATAATCGCTTGTCGGTTTTTAAATTTTGAACAACATCAATTTCGAAAGGAAAAATCTATGCCCAAAAGGACATACCAACCGAAGAAAAAACATCGCATTCGAGTGCACGGTTTTCGAGCACGCATGGCAACAAAAGGTGGACGTGACGTATTAAAAAGACGTCGTCTTCGTGGACGCAGCAAACTTGCTGTAACATTACCACACGTAAAAAGAATCTCCTGGTAAGGATTTTCTTTCGTCGGATTAAACCTGTCAATTTTTGATTGGCGGACAGGTAAATGAGTGAAACGCGATTATCGATTATCAAGATCAAGCGATTTTCAAGTAGTAAAACAAACGGGAAAGTCTTTTGCTCACCCATTAATCGTTTTGATCAAATTGCCAAACCCTGATGGGTTACTCAGAATAGGAGTATCTGCTGGTAAGGCTATTGGAAATGCTGTTACAAGAAATCGTGCGAAACGCCGGATGCGAGCCAGTTTGAGCGAGTTAATGAAAAATATTCAGCCTGGTTGGGATCTGGTGTTTCTTGCAAGAAAACCAATTGCGAATGCAGCATTCAATGAAATCGTTGCTGCTGAAAAAAGTGTGTTAAAACGGGCTGGGCTTTTGTTTGAAGAAAGTAAAAGTAAATGAGTGTTCTTCACGAGTACCCAAATGAACCATCATTGAAAGCTTTGCCAATTACAATTTGGAATTTACCACGCTGGATTTTATTGGTTTTCATTCGTGCATATCAGAAATTTGTTTCGCCAGCATTACCCAGCAATACCTGCCGCTTTTATCCAAGCTGTTCTCATTATGGGTACCAGGCTATATATAGATATGGTGCCATCAAAGGTCTATTTATGGCAGTTTGGCGTGTGTTGCGTTGTAATCCATTTAACCCTGGTGGGTATGACCCTGTTCCCTAGAAATTCAGGTTTATATAATTTTAACTAGCCCCTGAAATAAAAGAGTTCAATGAAGAAAAAAATTCTAATAATTCTCATGTTTTTAGTGCTGGCTTTAAGTCTCTCAGCTTGTGGAGGCACTTTAAGCGCCAGTGGTTGGCCTGGTATCTCTGGAGATGAAAATTCTGTATATGTTGCCTACGCAAATGAGGTGTATTCATTACGATTAAAAGATGGGTCGCTCAATTGGCGCTATCCAGAAAAAATTGAAGCTGCCAGAACATACTATGCAAATCCAGCAATCAATGGTTCCAATATTATCGTTGGAGATTATAAAAATACTTTAACCGCACTGAATACTCAGACTGGAACTGTTTCCTGGACATTTGACGGAGCGAAAAATCGATACATTGGCGGAACTCTGGTTGTCGGCGATACAGTCCTGGCTCCAAATGCTGATCATAATTTGTATGCCCTGGATTTAAATGGAAATCTAAAATGGACATTTTCAGCCAGACAAGCGCTTTGGTCCTCACCAATCGTCCACGAAGATGTCGTTTATTTATCCTCCATGGATCATTTCCTTTATGCAATTAACATCAAAAGTGGTCAGCTAATTTGGGAAAAAGATATGGGAGGAGCCATTGTTTACAGCCCTTCCTTTGATACCAATACCCTTTTCATTGCTACATTGGCAAATGAAGTAATCGCTGTGAATGTAGCAGACGGTTCTACAAAGTGGAGTAACACCTCAGAAGTAGGATTGTGGTCTCAACCTGTCTACCATGAAGATGTAGTCTATTATGGAGATACTGCAGGAAAAATTTTCGCAGTCAATGCTTCTGATGGAAGTGTGAAATGGGACTATGTGATGGGCGAAATGGTGTCAGGTGCAGCAGCAGTTATTCCGAACGGAGTAGTATTTGCCGGTGAAAATGGCAAATTAGTCGCCCTTGATTTCAACGGAAATATTTTATGGACTCGTTCAGTTACTGGAAAACTATACACTGGCCCCGTTCTTGTTGATGAATTGCTGGTTTTGGGCATTTCTCAAGGTGAAGAAGTCATTAAATCTTATGATTTCAATGGCAACGAAATCTGGAAGTTTACCCCGGAAAGGTAGAGGAAATAAAAAATGTGGGATGCAATTGTAATTACTCCCTTTATTAATGTAATTCTTTTCATTTACAGTGTGGTAGGTAAAAACTTTGGGATAGCAATCATTCTTTTTACCATTCTGATTCGTTTGATAACACATCCTTT
>DAOUGX010000196.1:0-5353 GCA_034428855.1 Anaerolineaceae bacterium
ATATGCTGGATAACCCTCAGTCAATTTAAAAACTTGAGAAAATGCAATCGAAAGGACAATCATAGTTCCTAATGGATTTAACATTGTCCATCCGATACCTAAAAAGGAACGTTTATATCTGGTAACAATATCTCTTCTCAATAATTGTGTTATTAAATATCTATAATTGTAAACCTGACGAAGTTCTTCAAACGGTTTCGCAGATTTATTTTTTGCATCATAAACATAATAATTTTTATTATTTAACAATGGTCACCTGTATGTGATTAGTAGAGATCAATATAAGAACTTTTAAGAACTGTAAATTCCGATAAAAATAAAATATAAGCTTCTAAATATTTACCTCCATAATTTGAAGTTATCCACTTTCCAATTATATATACCTCTTGATTATGTTGAAAGTGATCCGGGGACTTGTTTAATTCTAATGTCACTCCAGCAACAACAGGTGAAATTATCATGAAACCCAGATTCCCACTTTCTTTTGCGCGTAACCATTCAATATTTTCCGCGGGTTCACCTTCTCCCGGATCATAATATCTTGGGTAGAAAGCTTTTGAATGGATAAAAACATAATCCGGATCTTGAAGTAATTTATTCAAACTATTAACATCAAAATCCATATCATTCATTGCAATTTCGTTTATAAACTCTTCTTTAGTTATCTCACCCGAATATTTCTTATCTATTAATAATTCTGAAAGTACCATTCCAAAGGCAATAAAAATAACAAAAATTATGCTTGAAATTAGTAACCCGTTTCTATTTTTTTCTGGCTTCTTATCAACAATTGAAGCATTCTCCGAATCTATAAGATCCCTTGTATTGATGTTTACCCATCCAAATTTTTGGAAAATTATTGAGAATAAAAAGATCATTCCGACCAAATAATAAATAATCACCACCCAATCCGTGACGATTACATAGCGCCATCCTGATACCCTGGCTAACCCATTAGATAAATTGTAAAAAAGATGGATTGAAAGAGGGAATAATCCAAACCATTTAAATTTTCTAAAACTTATCGAAATTCCAATTCCAATTATAAGAACATTAATAATAATCGCTAATAATTGCCTGAAATTTAAATTCCCAGTCCAGGTTTCTTGTATATATGCATTATTTTCAATCACCCCTTTTACCGATTCTGCAAAAATTGAATTGGGAAATATTAATAATGAATGAATTTCATTATGTAAAAAATTCGCTGTTGTAAATCGTAATATTCCAAACACTCTTCCGAAAAATGAATTACTATTATTTGGTTTTAAATTTTCTGGCATGATCATTTGTGAAGGCTTTGATGAGTTTGGATCTTCAACATTTTTATCATTTTGTACATTGAAACGTGTTTCAATCACCATCCTGAATTTTTGTGGTTCTACTCCAAATTCTCCGGTTTGATAGTAATTTCTTACCATCCATGGAAGGAGTATAACGAATGTTGACAACCCCAAAATCAAGATTCGCAGGAATTTTGTCTTTATATTTTTTTGTGCCTTGAAAAAAACAAAAATAAAGATGGGGATAAATAATAATAATAAATTGATTCTCATCAAAAGGCTGATTCCTAAGACGAAGCCAATCAGAACCAACAATAGGTGATTTTCTTTCGTGCAAAAATACCAATAAATAATTAGTAGAGTAATCAATAACGCAAAAAAACTCGCCCAATTATCAGTCATGTAAAGTTTAGAATGTACAATTTCCATCCATTGGGAAGCCTGGAATGCAGTCAATTCCCGAAGGATAGTCAATATGACTAAAGCAATTCCTACCGAAGGAGAAAAGAGCTTTTTTCCAAGAAAATACATCAAAACCGGAAATAAAGCATAAAGAATTGTTTGGAAAAAAACAATATTCAAATAATCCTGTCCAACAAGCTTATGAAATATGAAAAGCATGAAGCCATATAATGGCCTCTGAACATATCCTCTATTAAAATAACCTTCTCCATTCAGTAATGTTTGTGCGGTTATGTCATATATTTGTGCATCCGAATATGGGTAATACTCATAATTAGGAGGTCGAACCTTAGGTGCAAAAAAATGTGGAGTAAAAGGTTCGATATTCCAAATGATGATAGCAGAAAAAAACAAAAGAATTGGGAAAATTCTTAAAATAAAATTTATTTTTTTATTACCAATTTCAGTTTCACTAAATTTTGTAGGAAGGATAAAAGCAAAAAACAAGGAAACTAATAATGGTAATGTCAGGATTGGGGTTGCTGCACCACCCCAAAAATCATGATCAATATCCAGACCTATTCTGGTCGTTATCAGAAAAATCCATATTATTCCACACGAGATTAAGAAGAATAATAATGTTTTTTTATGCAAATATGTCAATGAAAAGGAGCTTGATTTATCGATTTTTATTTTTAGCAACAATAGAAATGTAATTGAGATTCCTACAATTAAAACCAATAAAGGCTGAAGACGAGAATAAATGACTTCGTATTTTCCAAAACGATAAGCTGGGAAAATTACCACCACCCAACAAATTAATATTAATAGATAATAAATTACCGGTTGTTGATTAAAAAAAAGATTTATTCTCAGCAATACCCTTTTTTCAATTGCCATTAATTTATGGAAAAACAATTGGAAAATTGAAAAAAAGAAAAAAACTGCCAATACCCCTAGCATTACAAGACGATTTAATGAAAGACCCATAAAAAAAATATTCTTTGGATCTGTTGGTATTTGGACGAGATAAATAAAAGCCAGAGTTGATTCGAAAGTTGTTAGAATGTAGAATAATTTTCGGGAAAACCTGTAATTTTCAGACATTGTTTTTGAATTATACCTGAACAATTCTATGAATCAGCATATAATCAGAAAAAGGGATTTTCGAGTATTTCATGAAATTTCAACGGCATAATTTACTTAATAATCAACTCATTCATCACTGGTGGGTAATTCTTGTTGGGGGAATTATTGGTGGTTTGGTTGCTTTTATTTTATCTCGATTAGTGTTCCTACCGATTTATGTAACCCAAGCTGAATTCTCAGTTTCAATAAATTTTAAACAGGTCGGAGATTTAGAGCAATACGAACAAGACCAATTATTCGGTAACGTTATCAGCCTTTTTCAGACATCTGAAGTTATTGAAAAAACAATTCAAAAAACAGGGGACTCTTCTCTTTCTGAATCTGATTTTAGGAATGCGTGTTTTATTGAGCGTCAAATGAATTTAATTTTATTTCGATGCAAATCTACATTACCAGATAAGAGTGTAAATTGGGCTAACGCCTGGGCAGAAGTATCACATCAATTTTTATCTGATGCATACACGCATGTCTTAAATTATGAATTATTGAAGAAAAAACAAAATTCATTTGAAAGTTGTGTTCAAAGATCATATTTCACCTACCCTTCTCCTGTCGATTGTTCATTAATTTTTCCTGAAGAAACATCTAGAGAAATGACAAAACTAATCCAAGAAGAATTTTTATTAAGCAAGAATATTTATTCTGGAATAATATTTTCTGATGTGGCAAATGCGAATATTCCTTTAAAACCAGTCAGATTTCAAACGAATTTTCTTGTCCTAACTGGAGCAATATTTGGCTTTATTGTTTCATTATTGTTCGTTGCGACTTTTAAAAATGGAAAAAAATAAATCAACAAACTTTATCCAGATTTTCTGGTTTTTTCTCATATTTTTATTGCCGTTCACAAGTCTTCCTGTAGCAAGCAAATTACTTGGATCAACAATGGTGGCTGCTCCATCCATTATTTTTTTATTACCTCTGCTTGTTATCCAATTAATTAAATTATTAAGAACAAAATTTCTTTTGAATCCAATTATTAAACCGCTTGGGTTATTCCTAATTATTGCAATTATTTCAACTTTATTCGCTTTTTGGAAACCAATCCCTATTCAAAAAGATTTTTCAGTTTTCAGTAATGTTGTAGAAGGTGCAGCTACTCTCCTAATTGGAATTTCTTTCTATTTCATTACTTCGTATTTTCTAAATACATCAAAAATAGTCGAAAACTCGATAAAATTTATTTCCTATAGCTTTATCCCTCTCATCATCTGGTGTTTTTTTCAATTTTATTTTGGTCAAATAATCCATGGTTATCCTGATTGGATGGTTTCGGTCCAAAAAATAATATCCACATCAGGGATCCTTTACCAAGAAAGATTAACTGGTTTTGCGTTTGAACCTTCCTGGTTAGCACATCAGTTAAATATGTTTTACATTCCGATATTTCTTGGTGCTTCAATTAAACGATATAGTGCGTTTAAACGTCGAATATTAAATTTTATTATTGAAGATTTTTTTCTATTTTGTTCAATTTTCATACTAATTTTCTCAAAATCCAGGGTAGGCTGGATAACATTTTTTGTGATTTTGACATATCTTTTCTTTCGATTCAATCAACAAAAATTGAAATTATTTCAAAGTAAATTTTCTACTGGAAGACCAATTATTTTCAATAAAATTCTTCCTATTTTTCTCTTATTGTTATATTTATCAATCATTATTTTTGGTTTATTCATTTTCAGTAAATTTGATCCACGCATGGAAACATTGTTCCAATTGGAAACTTATAAAAATCGTAATATCTTTTCAATTGCGAATGAGTTTGTTTTTGCAGAACGAATTCTTTATTGGCAAACTGGATGGTTGGTGTTCAATGATTATCCAATTTTAGGTGTAGGATTAAATAATATTGGTTTCTTTTTCAAAGATTACATGCCTTCATTTGCCTGGGCATTAGATGAACCACGGCATTTAATGTTCCATGCCACCTACCAGGGGAATGTAAAGAATCTTTGGATTCGTTTATTATCAGAAACAGGAATTGTTGGATTTCTGTGTTTCGTTACCTGGTTAACTTTGTTATTTCAAAAAGTACACCAATACGGAAAAAGTTTGTCATCTCCACATCAATATTGGGGATTAGTAGGAAAAATCGCGATCCTTTCCTTAATTTTTGAAGGCTTTAGTATTGATAGTTTTGCACTTCCCTACTATTGGATTATTTTAGGTTTTATTTCGAGCCAATACCTTGAAAATATGAAACTAGAATCCAGAGATATTATTGATTAAGTTTCTTTAACCGCTTCATTTTTATTTCATTTATCACACCAGAAATAAAAATAATTGCAAAAATAACCATCAAAATAAAAACCATTTGAAAAAATGGAAGATTTTCAAACAATCCTGTATACCTGGATATATACCATTGTATAAAAAACAAAATAAATATTATCTCAGCAAAAAATATTCTTTTCAACCAGTGATCTTTTGTTTTGACACCATGAACAAATGCTACTCCAACGATGTAAGCAATGAAAATCAAAAAACTCACCCGATATCTTGGATTATCCCACATG
>DAOUGX010000197.1:0-2882 GCA_034428855.1 Anaerolineaceae bacterium
ATTCTGGAATTGTGAAACCGATTTTAAAAGATTTAGGCATTCATTGGGAATATTTAGAAAATAAGATTTCCGTTGGGGTTGAAGACCAGCTACTCAGAATTAATTCGATGGAAGATCTGCAGGCATATAAACAGTTATTGGAAAAATTGTACCCGGAAGACAAAGACGAAATTCAGAAAATCATAGATATCATTTCTGAAATGTCCGGATATACCAAGGTGTTATATGAATTTGATAATCCTAATTTTATTGACCTGAAGAACAACAAGAATTTTATTTTTAAGAAATTAATTCCCTGGACATTTAAGTTCTTATATACGCTGAGAAAAATGAATCAATACAATATTCCCATGGAAGACTTCATTAAAGATAAGATTTCCAATCAATCTTTGCTTGATATTATCCTCCAACACTTTTTTAGGGAAACACCCACTCATTTTGCTTTGGGATATTTTTATGTGTATATGGATTATTTTTATCCAAAATCGGGAACGGGAGCAATAAGTAATCTCCTCAAGGAAAAAATACTTGAGCATGGTGGGGAAATAAAACTCAATACAGAAATTGAAGAAATTTATCCATCTACATCAATGATTGTAGATACTTCAGGCAATGAATATTCCTATGATCATTTGATCTGGGCTTCCGATTTGAAAAAAATGTACAGAATCCTGAATGGCGATGGATTGGATGTGAACAAAAAGAATGAAATTGCAGCACTGACCGATCGAATGCTGTCAGCAAAAGGTGCAGAATCTGTTTATATTTTATACATCGCTGTAAATCGCCCCACATCATTTTTCCAGCAACATGGAGGTGAGCATTTATTCTATACGCCTTCATCCCAGGGATTAGGTGAAACGAATCAGAAAGAACGATTGGAGCTCATTGAAAATTTTGATAAAAAATCAAAACAAGAAGTTTTTGAATGGCTGGACAAATTTATCAGATTAAACACTTACGAGATTTCAATACCAGCTCTACGTGATGACTCGCTGGCACCTGAAGGACAATCTGGTGTGATGGTTAGTTGCCTTTTAGACTACCAGATCATCAAAAATGTCGAAAAAGCTGGCTGGTACCAGGAATTTAAAGAAACCCTGGAAAATGAAATTGTCAGACTGCTTTCTGAAACTATTTATAAAGGTATTGAAGAAGATCTGCTCTTTAAATTTTCATCGACCCCACTGACGATAGAAAAAATTTCAGGCAGTTCTGAAGGAGCAATTGTTGGCTGGTCATTTGAGACACCCGTTCCAGTGATCAATAAATTGGAAGATATCCCAAAATCAGTTTTAACACCGCTTCCAAACATATACCAAGCTGGACAATGGTCATACTCGCCGGCTGGTGTGCCAATTGCCATGTTGACCGGCTGGTACGCTACCCAGAAAATTTTCAAGGAAACCAAGAAAAAGTAATTCCTAAATTCTATAAATATTAATTGAGATATTTCCAGGAGAATACAGCATGATGGCAAAAGTTGTAATATTGGCATTCATTATTCTTGAGACATCCAATGTTCTTGCTTTATATTTCGCTCCAGGATCGAAAAAAGCAAATGCTGTTGGTGTTTTCAATGCCTGGGAAAAATCAAAGGAATATCCTGAAATTCACAACTTTATAAAGTATCTGGTTAATTGGGTGGCAGGGACAAAATTAATTTTTCTTTTTCTGCTGGGAGTTATTGCCTTTTTTGGTGATTTAAAATTACAGCAGTTAAGTCTATTAGCTTTGGGCACTGCAACCCTGACGTTTTTTTGGCGTTTATTCCCCTTGATCCGGAGAATGGATCGCAATGGACAAATTGAACCCAAAAATTACTCAATACTTTTAGGTGTTATGATCTCGGTCATGATTTTACTGTTTGGAATCGCAGCTATTGTTTGATGGATGTAATCACCAGGATCATTTTAAATATCCTCAAAAACCAGCTTTCTGGTTGGTCGGATGGTTCCATCATGGAACAACGAGCCAGGCAGGAGAGATCGGTTCGATTTTTGAGGTTGCCAAAGAATATCACCACCCAAAATATCACCGAAATGGATGTCTCTGCTGAATGGATCGAGAGTCCCAGCTCCGGTTCCGGGATCATTCTTTATCTTCATGGCGGGGCTTATGCACTGGGTTCAATTAACTCACATCGTGCTCTAATTGCCAATCTCGTTATCCACACAATTTGCCGCGCACTTGCGATTGATTATCGTCTGGCACCTGAAAATCCTTTTCCTGCTGCTTTACATGATTCGTTAAAGACGTACGATTGGCTGCTTAAAAAAGGGCATGATCCTTCGCAGATTTGTTATGCTGGTGATTCTGCGGGAGGGGGGCTGGCAATTTCCAGTGTATTAGCAATTCGGGAAAAAGGTCTGCCTCTACCCGCTGGTATTTTTTGCATTTCCCCCTGGTTGGATTTAACGCTCAGCGGAGACTCGATAACAGAAAATGAGAATGTCGATCCAATATTAAGTGCTGCAATTCTCAATAAATATGTGGATTACTATATCGGTCAATACCAGGCAAATGATCCGCTAATCTCTCCACTATTTGCTGATCTTCGGAGCTTACCTCCAATCCTTATTCAAACTGGTAGAAATGAAATTTTGTTGGATGACTCGGTTCGGTTTATGGAAAATGCCAAGAAAGCAGAGGTTGATATAACAATGGATATTTATGATGAAATGTTCCACGTGTTCCAGTTATTCTCCTTTCTGCCAGCAACTCAGGAATGTTTGAAACAAGTTTCCAGGTTCGTATCCAGAATCATTCCAACCTCCATAAATTGAGTAGACAAGATGTGGATTTTTTAAGATCAGGTTCTATAATGTAGAAAAATAATTTATCAGAAAAGAATACAAAAAATGGATACAAATGCAAATTTA
>DAOUGX010000198.1:0-3479 GCA_034428855.1 Anaerolineaceae bacterium
GTCGTTGCTGAAGACCAGGGCAAACTGACCAGCCATTCTAGAAATGTACGGATTACTCCATATTCTGCTGCAGCAGTTGGCAACCGAGATAGTCTGTCCAATTCACGTTTAGCAAGTTTTTCTGCTTCCTCAGGCATTTCGGAGGATATAATTTTAGTTCTAAAATCTTCAATATCCGCAGTCTGTTCATCACCTTCCCCTAATTCTTTTTGAATTGCCTTCAGTTGTTCTCTCAAAAAATATTCTCGTTGTACTTTGTCTATTTCTTCCCGTGCTTCGTTTTGAATTTTTTGACCTAATTCTAAAACTTCACTTTCCCTAATCAATATACTTACTAAAGATTTTAATTTTTCGAGAGATGAATCAAGTTCTAATATTTTTTGTCCATCCTGCAAATCCATTCTTTGAAAATTTGCAATCGTGTATGCAGTTTGCAACGGATCTTGAATTGCAGTAATAGAGGCAACTAATTCTGCTGGTATTGAAGGGATCATTTCTGCTATATGTTGGAATTGGTCTCTTACATTTCTGGCAATTGCTTCTTCTTCAATGGAATCCTCTTTTGTTTCCGGATGTGCTTCGATGAATGCTTTTAAATATGGTTCTTCTTGCGTGTATTCTTTGATCTTGAATCGAGCAATTCCTTGAATGACCAATCGGATGGTGCCATCAGGAGCACGAAACATGCGATGAATTGTAGCTGCAGTACCGATGGAAAATAAATCCTCTGGATTGGGATTTTCAATTTCTGGTTGTTTGGTGGCAACCAGGCCAATCAACCTGTCCGATGACATAACATCATCTACCAATCGGATAGAGCGTGGTTGTCCAACTGTTAATGGAACTGCGGTGAATGGATATACAACAAGTCCTCTTAATGGAAGTATTGGTAAAGAGGACGGTAATTCCACGTTTGAAGTTCCTGAATCACCATTTTGGATTTCTCTAATTTGTTGGATTTGATCCAATGATGAGGATTCAGAATTTTCTATGTTTTCGGGTTCTTCGTCGAATTTTTCTTTTTCAGCCATTTGACATTCTCATTTTACTTGTATGCTTTTGGGTTTCAATTTAGGGAGTCTGATAATTAAGAAACCATTTTGATAAGTGGCATCTGCTTTTTCAACTTGAATTGAAGAATTAATTTCAATTGAAGTTTGAAAATCACCATACCCGATTTCAAGTTGGTGAAAAGATTTTCCAGTTAAATTTTCATCTGTTCTGCAACCAGAGATACTTAGGATATTTTTAAAATATGTAATATCAAATTTGTCCTGTGACATTCCAGCAATTTCAACTTTAACTACAATGCAGTTGTCTGATTCATAAACATCAGTTGGAGGGCGCCAATTACCTGAATTCGTTACCATAACTTCACTCTCAGCTTCCTCGGTTTTGGATTAATTAGTAGATTACTCATACCTTAAAATTTATCATAAATTTATAGAATTACCATTAACTTCTTATACAAAGGTTAGATGGTAATGAAAATTTGTATAAATCTTTCATAAATTGAACTTCTGAAGAGATTTTAACCTACAACCTGTTGTTTAGAATACGCGTACTAATAAATAATATAAATTCTTTTACAAACCTTGAGTCTCAGAAAATATTATTTTTGACATTTGATAATTTTCATATAAAAAGTTGTTGCTTGCGAGAATGAAGTGATCAAAAAAATGATACCCAATATGGCACGAATGACGTTATTTTTTTCAAGTTATATTCCCAGTAAGGACAACAAATAACTGAGATCGAATAATTCTATTAATCTTCTTTGTTTTCGATATTTCCTTCATGAAGTTGTGAAAGCATTGTTTCAATTATGGCATCGATAAGTCGTTGTTGCGAAGGTGGTAACATTGAAATCTTATATGCCAACGCTTGTATTTTGTTAAGTTCTTTGAGAGGATTTTCAAAAACACCAGCCGCTTGAAAAACTTCTGACGGTGGTAACCGCAACCCTTTTGCTACCGCAGTTAACGCATCGTTACCCGGTTTTCTTTCACCGTTCAATAACCTGGTGATGTGCGCTGTCGATAATCCTGATCTTTTTGCGAGCTCACTTTGGGTAATATTACTGGATCTCAACTGATCCATTAACCAATCTGAAAATTTATTTTGTGTCATAAGGCAATTATACATAATTTCACCCGACCTGTGGGTTCTAAAAAAAAATTTCTTTTTGATTATTTTGTTTTCGTAAACCAATATCATGGTAACAATATAGTTGTCAGATGACAATAAAAAAAATTCCATTTAATTAGGAGAATTATGGTAGCTATAATTAAGATGAGGATTGCAAAGAACCAAAAAAGGTCCAAAACAATATCAGCCTTAACTTGAACCAGTCAAAAAAGTTGAATAAAGCTCTCGTCTTTTTTGTATCCGATACTAATGGTGTGCAAATTGAGATGTATGATAACTTGAAGATTGACGAGAAGTTAAATAGGTTGGCAAAGGGTTCAGAAAATATATACAATATCTAATGAAATGGAACTTTACGCCCTTCTTAACTTAAGAACTTTAACTGTGTTGACACAAATTAATTAATCTTCAGAACAAAGGAGTAGTGAAAAAGAGATTATTAAGATGAATTTTGAGTATTTATGATCATCAAATTTCGAAGACTGATGCTTGTCTTTTCTTGAAAATTAATGATCAAGCGAATAACAGTAAATGGTTATTAGGTAGACTAGCGCCCCTGGGGGGATTCGAACCCTCAACCAACAGCTTAGAAGGCTGGTGCTCTGTCCATTGAGCTACAGGGGCAGGTGATTAATTGATTTGTATAGGACGAATTCCGCGATAAATTTGTGGTCCTGAAAACGTTCGAAGAATTGTTAATGAATCTTTGCCAGTTATACTACTTAATTGCTCTGGTGTTAAGGGTTTATTCCCATTTGAAAGAAAAATTCCAAACACAACATTGACGATAGTGGTGTGTTTTTCAAAGAAATCTGGTTGTTTTGCACAATGGTTCATCAAGGTATGTTGTATACCATCTACAACTGTAACTTCTGCGGTAACAGGGTCAACCCAATCAATTTTTGGTGAATTTTCTAAGTTTGAATAAATGTCTTGATGTTCATTGCATAAAAAACTGTGTAAGTATACCCTCCAATTTTGATCATGATTTTTCCACCAGTCAAAGTCAATATGGAAAGGAGTTTTCGGTGTTGGTTTGATTATGCTGTGTCTTTTTGTTTCAATCATTAACATCTACCTTAAATTGATTTTTGGTTAAATTTTTATTCGAAAATACAAATCACCTAAGTGTTCAATTTCATTGTTGTTTTCTAATAAATATAAGACATAACTTGGAGATACACGTTTTACTATATTATATGCAGCATATAATTCCTGTGCATGAACGTGCCCTTGTGGATTTAATTTGGCCAATTCTCTAACGAAAGTTGCAATTAATTTTTCTGAAGGGATGTGAAGGTATCGATCCCATAAATTCTGAATGAGATCTG
>DAOUGX010000199.1:0-19583 GCA_034428855.1 Anaerolineaceae bacterium
CAGAGTTTTTCAAACCAGTATCGAAGGTGTACCAATTTATTTAATCGAAGGAAGTTCGATTCTTTCTGACCAGAATGTTTATTCATCGAACCCTGAATATGATGCCAAAAAATACATATTTTTCTCCCTTGCTGCACTGGAAATGGTTAAGAATATCAATTGGCAGGTTGACATTGTTCATGCAAATGATTGGCATACAGCGATCATTTGTTATGAACTTAAACAAAGGAAATTATTGGATCCTTTTTACAGAAACACCAAATCAATTTTGTCGATGCATAATATGCCTTATATGGGGGCATCCTCAGAACGTATTCTCAATGATTTTGGTCTACCCAATTGCCAGTGTGACTTGCTTCCAGATTGGGCAAGATCCATTCCTTTACCCATAGGAATGCATGCTGCTGATTATCTTTTAACTGTTTCACCAAATTATGCACAGGAAATATTGACACCAGATTATGGATGTGGTCTTCAGGATTTCTTAAAAATTCGCAAGGATTCCCTGGCAGGTATTTTAAATGGTTTAGATGAATCCAAATGGGATCCAACAACAGATGATTCCATTCATTTTAATTATGGTCCTGAAAATCTAGAACCTCGCATCAAGAATAAATTAGCTCTCCAGACAGAATTTGGTCTGGAAAAAAATAAAAATATTCCACTATTTATCATGGTGACACGCATGGATCAGCAAAAAGGTGTCGATTTGGCGATCAGTGCACTACGATTAATTTCCGAATCCAACTGGCAAGCGATTTTATTAGGAACTGGAGACCCAGTTTTGGAAACTGCCTGTCGTAGTTTAGAGGTAGAAATGCCAAACAAAGTAAGAGCTATCATCCGATTTGACCTGAATTTGTCAAAACGAATGTATGCGGGTGGCGATGTAATATTAATTCCTTCTCGATACGAACCATGTGGACTGACCCAAATGATTGCCATGCGGTATGGTTGCGTTCCGCTGGCAAGATCAACAGGTGGGTTAAAAGACACAATTATGGATGATGAAACGGCAGAAAAGAACAATGGTTATCTATTTTCTGAGCCCAAACCAGAGATGATGGCTGATGCACTTCTTCGTGCAATTTCTGATTTTAAAAATTCTACAAAATGGGTTAGCTATCAATTGAATGGTTTAAATACAGACTTTTCATGGGAAAAATCTGCCATTGAATACGCCAAAATATACATTGATTTAGTTGAGGGAGAAGAATGAAAATTAGAGCTGTAATACTTGCAGGTGGTGAAGGAACAAGATTAAAAGTTCTTACATCAAAAAGAGCAAAACCAGCTGTGTTTTTTGCTGGAAAGTATAGAATTATAGATT
Source organism: Anaerolineaceae bacterium (assembly GCA_034428855.1). Taxonomy (GTDB): domain Bacteria; phylum Chloroflexota; class Anaerolineae; order Anaerolineales; family Anaerolineaceae; genus UBA6170. The sequence continues at coordinate 1,331 of DAOUGX010000199.1, forward strand.
TTCCTTTATCAAATTGTGTTAATTCTCAAATTAATGATGTTATGGTATTGGCTCAGTATCGACCTCAATCTCTTATCGAACATATTGGTTCTGGTGCTCCCTGGGACTTGAATCGTGATATTACAGGGGGCATAAGAATCCTAACCCCATATAAAGCACAAGCATCAGACTGGTTCATAGGCACCGCAGATGCTGTCCAACAAAATTTTACCTTTATTAAACGTGGAAATCCTGATCATGTCATGATTCTTTCAGGTGACCACATTTATGCCATGGATTACAGAAAAATGGTTGATTTTCACCTCAGCAAAGACGCCGATCTTACCATCGCGACAATGACTGTTCCGATTGAAGAAGCATCCCGATATGGAATTATGCACTACGACGAAAGTAATCGTGTTATCGAATTTTTAGAAAAGCCAGAAAATCCACCTGCAAATACGATTAATATGGGTATTTATTTATTTAAACAGGAAATTCTAAATCAAGAATTATGGAATGATCATTTTAGATCAGGTTCTTATCATGATTTTGGGAAAGACATCATCCCCCAAATGATTCAAAACAAAGCCAAAGTATATGCCTTTCCTTATAATGGTTATTGGGTGGACGTAGGTACTTTGGATGCCTACTGGCAGGCACATATGGATTTATTGGCAGATCCACCTTCGTTTGAAGTCTATAACCCAGAATGGGTCATCCATACCAGAACAGAAGAACGACCACCAGCGATCATCAAAAAAGGTGCTATAGTTGAAAATAGCATGTTGTCTGGTGGTTGTGTGATCGAATCTGGTGCGGTAGTTAATAATTGCGTATTTTCACCTGGTGTTCACATAAAAAGTGGTGTTCATATAAATGATTCAATATTATTCACAGATTGTCTGGTGGAAAAAAATTCGATTGTGAATTGTTGCATTTTTGATAAACGTGTTAAAGTTGGGGAAAACAGTTTGATTGGTGAGCAAAACCAGGATTACCAAATTACCGTAGTCGGTAGAGAATCGATCATACCTGCAGAAATCACTATTCAATCGAATGCCATCATCGGGCCAGATGTTATTCCAAGTGATTACAACGCAAATCTGGTAAAATCGGGAGAATTTGTTCAAACGAGGAGGTTACCATATGAAATATAAACGCATGTCTGGCATTTTATTACATCCCAGCAGTCTTCCAGGTCCAGATGGAATCGGAGATATTGGCCCCGAGGCATATAATTGGGTAAATTTTTTAGTGCAGACTGGATCTGAACTTTGGCAATTACTTCCTCTTGGTCCAACCGGATATGGTGATTCTCCTTATCAGTGCTTTTCCGCTTTTGCAGGAAACCCTTATTTAATTAGCTCTACGTTATTAATTGATGATGGCTTATTGTCATTGGAAGATTTACAGGATCGCCCATTACTTCCGGAAAGAAATGTTGATTTTGGACCAGTGATTCAATGGAAACTGGAAATTCTCAATAGAGCTTATAGCAATTTCAAACAAAAAAAACCTAAAGACCTTATTGAAAAATTCAATAAATTCATCCAGAATGAAACCGATTGGCTTTTGGATTTTTCGTTATTTATGGCAATAAAAGAAGTAAATGGAGGTCTTAGTTGGGATCATTGGGAGGAAAGTCTCCGAAAAAGGGAACCAAAATCGATTGAAAATTTTAAAACTCTACATTGGGCACTCATTGAATCCCATATGTTTAAGCAATTCTTGTTTTACTCTCAGTGGACTGCATTAAAAAAATATGCCAATAATCAAGGAATTAAAATAATTGGGGATATCCCAATTTTCATTTCTTTTGATTCATCCGATGCATGGTCAAATCCTGATCTATTTTATTTTGATGAAGATTTAAAACCAACGGTCGTCGCTGGGGTTCCACCAGATTATTTTTCTGCTACCGGTCAATTGTGGGGTAATCCATTATATCGCTGGGAAGTTCACAAAAAAAACCGCTATAGTTGGTGGATAAAAAGGATTAATGCAACTTTAAAACTTTTTGATTACATCAGGTTAGATCATTTCCGTGGGTTTGTAAATTATTGGGAAGTACCAGCAGGCAATAAAACGGCAGAAGAAGGAAGATGGCTACCTGGTCCGGGTGCAGATTTCTTTGAGGTAATCGAAAAAGAATTGGGAGAATTACCAATCATAGCTGAGGATTTAGGCGAAATTTCTGAGGATGTCTATGAATTACGCGATCAATTTAATCTTCCAGGAATGAAAATCTTCCAGTTTGCGTTTTCAGGTGAACCAAATGATCCCTTTTTGCCTCATAATTATCCTAAAAATTGTGTTGCTTATTCTGGAACACACGACAATGACACTGCACTGGGTTGGTATCTCACCGCACCTGATATAGAGAAAGATTTTTGTCGAAGATATCTTTCCAGCTCAGGAGAAAATATTTCCTGGGATATGATCAGAGCTGTTTGGTCGTCTGTTGCTCGAATTTCAATTTCTCCATTGCAGGATTTCTTAAGCCTGGGTACAGAAGCCAGAATGAATTTCCCTGGAAAAGCAAGTGGTAATTGGAGTTGGAGAGTTTTGCCGGGTCAAATCAATACTGATTTAGCAGAGAAGATTTTTGAAATTAATTTTCTATACAGTCGATTGCTAACCTCTGAGAATTAAAAACGTTCCCAAAAAGATCTGGCTACTAAGTCAGATCTTTTTAGTATTTAATACTGATACTAGAAAAATTCCTAATAAAATAAACCCCCCTCCAAGAAATTCCAGTGATGTTGGAGTTTCCTGAAGGAAAATGAAAGCAAGAATTATCGTACCAATTGGTTCTCCAATTAAAGCAATTGAGACGAATGCAGCAGGTAAATGACCTAACGCCCAATTAAATAAAGAATGACCTAACAATTGTGGAATTAATCCCAGGAGTACCATCCATAAATAAGTAGAATTGCTGTATCCAATTAATGATTCTCCCGCAATAAAAACAAAAAACAACAGAAAAAATGAGGAAATTAAATAAACAAAAGTTACATATTTGATTAAAGGGATTGTGGATCTTAATTTTCTTCCTGCCATCATATATCCAGCAGCCATCCAGGCACCAAACAAAGCTAAGAAATTTCCTAACAATGTATTCTGATTTAAATTTATACTTAAATTATCACAACGAATTAATTGTTCAGAAGAAAATGAACAATCATTACTCAGGGCAACCAGGCTGCTGCCCACCAATGACAAAAATAACCCGATCCAGATTCCGGAATTATTTTTTTCTTTGAGTAGTATCGGAGAAAATAAAGCGACCCATAATGGGGTTGTTGTCACCAAAACAACTGAGCTGGCAATACTGGTTTTTTCTAATGAAGTGATCCAAGCAGCAAAGTGAAGAGCAAGAAATAATCCGGATAATAAAAGAAAAAAGAACTCTTTGGATGTAACTTTAAACAAATTTTTCTTAAATTGGATGTAAGCAATTGGCGTGATCACTAAAGAAGCCAGAATTAATCGATTTGCAGCAATCACAATCGAAGGAGCACCATTTTGTGCATATCGAATTAAAATTGATGCAGTTGATACTGCAATAATGCCGATCATCAAACCAACAACAGGATACATTTTTGATTGATTCATATTTTATGATGCTTCTTTGCTTGACAAAAAAATGTTGCTTGATAAAATCTAACTTAAAGTAGATTGGCCAAATTTTATCATCTTTATCAAAACCAAAGCTAAAATTCTATTACTTTAATATAAACGACAAATTTTCTGTAGGAGGAAAAAATGACTCATGTAATTACAAGTTTGTGTCTGCGAGATGGTGGATGTGCTACAGTTTGCCCAGTTGAATGTATCGTTCCTGGAAAACCTGAAGACCAATATCCTCTATATTACATAGATCCAGACACTTGCATTGACTGCGGTGCTTGTGTGCCTGAGTGCCCTTGGGAAGCAATTTTCCCTGAAGATGAAGTTCCTGCTCCATATGTTGCCAAAGGTGGTGAACGACTATCCATGCCAGTGGGCACGCCTGGCTTTACAGAAATTTATGATGGTACCAATCACGATGGTGAGGATGTTCACCTGGAAGGAACCAGAACCCTGGCAGCCGGGGAAGAAGTTGATCTTACACCTGATATCGAAGTAAATGCAAAATACTTTAGTGAAGGTCCAGGTTATAGTACTGCTGGATAATTTTAAAATTTTAGTTATTATAGAGGAAGTCACATGACTTCCTCTATTTTTTTAATCAAATTGAAAAGGATAAAGAAATGCAAGAATTTCGAATTGAAAAAGACTCACTCGGACCAGTAGAAGTACCCTTAAATGCTTATTTTGGTGTACAAACCCAACGAGCTGTACTTAATTTCCCAATATCTGGAATGAAACCTTACCATGCTTTCATTTGGTCAATGGCTGCAGTAAAAACAGCTGCTGCAAAAGTTCATAAAGACCTGTCCATGCTGGATGAGGAGAAAGCAAATGCTATCATTCAAGCTGGAAATGAAGTTATGGCTGGTGATTGGATTGATCATTTTGTGGTAGACCCTTTTCAAGCCGGAGCTGGTACAAGTCATAATATGAATGTGAATGAAGTCATCGCTAACCGGGCAACTGAATTATTAGGTGGAAAATTAGGAGAATACATCGTCAATCCAAATGATCATGTGAATATGGGCCAATCCACCAACGATACAATACCAACTGCTATCAGATTGGGTTGCTTATGGAGATATGAAGAGCTTATTTCAACAATTTCAGATTTAGCAAAAGCACTTAGACAAAAATCCATTGAATTTGATCATATCGTAAAATCTGGAAGAACGCATTTGCAGGATGCAGTTCCAGTGCGGCTTGGCCAGGAATTCGGCGCATATGCCCGAGCTGTAGAACGAGACTTGGAAAGGATCAAAAGATCTTCTGAAGGATTAAAACGCCTGGGAATTGGTGGCACTGCTACTGGATCAGGATTAAATGCACACAAAGAATACCATTTTAGAATGGTACAGGAGCTTAACCGATTAACCAATTTAAATCTGGTTACCTCCGATGATTTATTTGAGTCTATGCAGTCTATGGCGGATATGGCTGATTTTTCATCTTCATTACGAACGTTGGCAGGTACTCTAATCCGAATTGCTAATGATTTTCGATTGTTATCTTCAGGCCCTGCAACGGGTTTGGATGAAATACGATTAGCTCCGGTTCAACCAGGATCCAGTATTATGCCTGGAAAGGTGAATCCAGTCCTTGCCGAGATGTTAAATATGGCCATGTTCCACGTGATGGGAAATGACAATACGGTAAATCTCGCTTCCCAGGCCGGCCAGCTTGAACTGAATGTTATGATGCCCATTATCGCACATAATTTGTTTGAAATGATGCATGTCATGATTGGAAGTATTCGTGCATTTACGGATAAATGTGTGGTCAGTATCACAGCTAATGTAGAGAAGGCTGAAGGGTGGTTGGACAAGAATTCCATTCTTGTTACAGCATTGAATCCATTAATTGGTTATCAGAAAGGAGCAGAATTAGTCAAAGAATCATTGTCAAGAAATATGACAATCCGTGAACTCGCACTAGAGAAAGTCAAAGCAAAACAATTAATCAATAAAAATAATAATGATTTTCTTGATGAAGATGAAATCAATAAAGTGTTTAATGACCTGAGAAAATTCACCGAAGGTGGAATTTTATCCTGACCTGGAATACTGATCCTCTGCGAAAAGAGCAGCTCCAACGATGCCAGCCTGATTTAACAACATGGCCGGCATTGTTTTTGTTTGAACAGTAAAGTATTTTGAATATTTCTCAAATTTTTTACTAATTCCGCCACCAAGCACAAAAAGGTCTGGTGAGAATAACATCTCTAATTCCAATAGAAACTCATTGAATCGTTCTGCCCATTTTTTCCAGGAAAGCTCATTTTTTTGTCGAATTGCATCAGATGCCCGGTGTTCTGCATCTTTTCCTCTGATTTTCATATGACCAAATTCAGTATTTGGTACGAGAACTCCATCAGAAAAAATTGCTGAACCGATCCCGGTGCCAATTGTTAATAAGATAACGACACCTTTTTTATATTCCTGACCAATACCGAATTTCATTTCTGACATTCCAGCAGCATCAGCATCATTAACGCCAAAAATTTTTAGACCGGTTTCTTGGGACAATAGTACGTTAATGTTTTGTCCCATCCAATTTTTTGATACATTTGCAGCTGAAAGAATAATTCCATGTTGAACAATTGCAGGAAAACCAACTCCAACGATACCGTTATATTGGAAATACTGACAGATTTTCTGAACAGTTTTCGCAACGTCTTGTGGTTCTGCCCCCTCAGGAGTGTCAATTCGATACCTGTCCGTTAAAAGTTTTCCAGATGTCGTATCAACCAGAGCCCCTTTAATGCCTGATCCACCAATATCAAGCCCTAGAATTTCCATATTCTCTCCTTAAGGACAACCATTTAATAAGTGTTCTTCATAAGAATCAGTAAAATTGTGATATCCAGATCCATCACACTTCGCTCGAAAATAATAATACGGGGTATTTTCTGCGAATGCAACTGCTTTAATTGCATTTAAACTCGGATTACAAATTGGATGAGGTGGAAAACCTGAATAGAGGTAAGTGTTAAAAGGTGAGTCGTATTGAAGATCATTTAAAGATAACGGATTTGTCCACCAGGTGGCTTGTTCTAAATTATATCCAACAGCATATTGAACTGTTGGATCACTATCAAATTTCATGCCAATTGAGTTACGGTTCAAATAAACTGATGCAATTAATGGCATTTCATCCACCTTAACTGCTTCTCGTTCCACCATTGAAGCAATAAACAAAGCCTGAGTAATTGTTAATCCTTTTTGGTTGAAGGCTTCTACTAATTCTTCATCTAAATTTACAACAAACGCATTTACAAATGTCAATATGAAATCAATTGTTGTGATCTCCCTATCCAGCAAATACTCCCCTGGTAATAAATACCCTTCTAACGATGTGATGGACTTCAAATCCTGTGGTAACCATTCCGGGGAGGGATTTTGAGAGAATTGTAAAAAATCATCCGGAGGTACCATTAATCCAGAACGAGGAAGAATACTGGCAATTTCTTCCAACCTCCATCCAGGAAGAATGATAAACCTTACTTTATCTGGAATCGGGCTTGTTATTTTCTCAGCAATTTCAATTCCATTCATGCCAGGTTCAATGCGAAAAAAACCAGATTGGACTTTTTTATCATAACCCTTGTAAATCAAATAATCAGTGAATAATTCTGAATCTTTTATCAAATTATTCATTCGTAATCGATAGGATATTTGTCCAACAGATTCTCCTGGTAAGATTTCAAAAAATAAGTTTTCATTCAAATCATTTTGATTCTTTAAAAGCGAGCCATTCGAAAAATAAAGCTTTCCAGAATACAAAATGGTATTATAAAGATCCATGGATGAATTTGAATCACCGTAGTTATTCTTAACTTCGCTCGTTATCGTTTTATATAACCAAAAAATACCAATAAGTGAAGCAAATAGACTCGCTGAGAAAATAAAGAGTAAACAACTTTGCAAGCTTTTTTTCTTTTGTTGTGTCATCGCAACTCCAGTTTTATTGATTGTAATTATTACTGGGTAAATTTGAATCGAGGAAGGTTTGTAAAATAATGGTGGCAGCAATATCATCTAAATGAGATTTTTGTCTTTTTTTCTTTAATCTCATTTCTTTTCCGGCAATTCTTGCCAATTTCGTACTTTCATGTTCATCCCACAAAGCCACAGGTATATCAGAAATTTCTTTTATGGTTTCCGCCAACCGGGCAGCTTTTCTTCCAGATGGATTGGGTTCCCCATTTGAAAATAGCGCTTGGCCAATTACTATTAAACCAACTTGATTTTCAACCGCTAATAAGAGGATGTTTTGGGCATCTTTCATCCTTTGAATATGGTTAATGATGGTTAAAGGATTGGCAATAGTCCGAGTTAAATCACTGATCGCGATTCCAATCCTTTCATCACCAGGATCAACTGCCATGATGCGAAACAATACATCAGTCATCAATCACCAGACTTATTCTAAAAGGCAAATAAGGCATACGTTTCCAAAATGAAGGAATTACTTGAATTGAAGGTTCCGTTTTGGAAACAATCTCAGATTTAATCAGCTGCAATGCCTCGTTCACATGCTTTCCTGCCATCTGTTGTTTTAAAGTATTCTCATCGATTAATTGAAAAATTTCTCTTGAAGCAGAAACAGCCCAATTTATCATATGATTTTCATAGTTTATTTGTTGTTCGTCAATCATAAAATCAATGTTCTCATTCCTGACTTTATAATCTTCAGTCAAATCTGCATCCATGACCATATCTAGTGCTTGCTCCAAATTCTCCTTCTCAATGATCCATGCAGAAATCTCTACCCGAATGGTTAGTGTATGCCTTTCAGCAGGATCTCCTACTGCAGGATTTTTTACCTCAGAAAGTATTTGATTTATCATGATTGTTTGTTTTGGAATCAAAACAGCTTGTGGATATTTGTTTTTTATTTCGATGATCGCTGTTGAAGTAACTGTTTCAAGAATTTTTAACTTCAATTTTTGATAATCACTCTCTGTTGGAGAAAATGTTTTTAAATCAACACCACCAGAAATTGCATTATTGTTTGTAACTGAAATATTTCCCCCCAGTTCATTCTCAATTGAAATGATGCTTCCTGCGGGCACATTTCCAATAGTTCCACCAATTACACAACGAATAGGAACATCGACAAGCGATTCAATCCCAGGTTCGAGAACAGCTTCTTCTAATGTTTCAAAACGCACAAAATCTTTACCTATGGTTCGAATTATAGTTCCTGACGGAATGATTACCTGAGTGTCTGATAAATTTCTGAATGTCACCACTCCAGTTGATTTTTTATCAGGTATTCGCCCTATTCCTGAACTAACTCCTTCCATTTGACTTTCGACTTCTATCTTTACTAATTTTGCTGGAACCGCTCCGGAAAGATTAATATCCTTCATTTCCGGATTTGATCGAAAAATCATATCAATTGACTGTTTCTTTATCTCTGGATGAATAATGATGTTCGCTGAAGGAATAAAAAATAAAACCAAAGCCAGAATAGAAACGATACCGATTGAAAATAATAACCATCTCTTGGATTTTGAGATATTTTTTTTAACTGGTTTTATCTCTTTTGAGTATTCTTTATTGAAATACGAATAATCGGATTTTCTTAATATCACGGACCGATCTCTGACTTTTGGTTTTCTCCAAGGCTTTTTTTGAGCTTCAGGAATACTGGAGAATATTGAGATTCCTAATTCTTTTAATTGAACAATAATCGTGGGCTCATCAGTTACAACAGAAATTTGTGCTCCTAAATCCTCAACAGCTCTTAATATCAATAAAATATCTAATGAATCCAACTTAATGGAACCTTTATTTGGCCATACTAATAAAATCCTCGGCGTTTTACTCCAGGAAATTTTGTCTTTGATTGAAATAACATTATCAAATGCATCTAATTGAATAATTGCTGTTTTCATTCGTTGTCAAATTATAAAATAAGTTTTTGGACAAGAGGGTAATTAATCACATTACCTCCCAATATGAATTTATTATACTGAATACCTAATATGACGAATACTGGGCTATAATTGGCAAAAGGGAAAAAACCCTGGAGTTTTTAATGGAAAAAAATAAATTACTATTGGTTACTATAATAATTTTGACAACCCTATCAGGTTGTAATTTACCTGAAGCTGAAGTTAATCCAGACATACTCGCATCACAGGTTTCTGAATTATTAACAAACACGCCCAATATTACAGATTCCATAGACTCTCCTGCACCATTAATCCCAACGATAACCATAGAAATCGTCCAGGAAACAATCAATCCCACAGTAACAGAAACGCCGTCCCCGACAATCGAAACAACATTAACACCAAGTCTTGTACCGGTAGGTATCCCCACAGGTTCTCCTGCATGGATTGATACATTTGAAAATGGGACTCGTTTCGGAATAAATCCTGAAGGTTATGATGACGGTCAAACAATAATTAACGTTTCTGGTGGAACATTAATTATGAAAAGTGTTTCTGCAATGGGCTGGAGGGGATGGAGACTTACCAGTCAGAAACCTGGAAATTATTACCTGGAAGCTGCATTTCAAACTTTAGATTGTTCAGGAAGTGATCAATATGGTTTGGTTGTCCAATCACCTGACTTTGAGAGTGGATATGGTTATTATTTCGGATTAACTTGCGACGGAAGATATGCTTTTCAAAAGTGGGAAGAAAGTGGCTTAACTAATTTACAAGGTTGGGTAAATGATCAAAATATTCAATCAGGTAGTGGAAAAAACAATAAAATTGGAATTCTCAAATCGGGGAACCAATATAACCTGTACATAAATAGTGTTTCAATCGTTCAGGTTGAGGATGAGTCGTTTTCATCTCCTGGTTATTTCGGACCTTTTATTGCTGGTGTAAATACTCCAAATTTCAGCTACCAACTCGAAGAAATCTCTTATTGGATATTACCGTAACATTGGAAAGAAGAAATGGGATCATTTAGTGCCAATCGTCAATTTATCAGTAGACAAAAAGTTGTCGAATACGCCAGGATGAAAATTAAAAGTGATCCAGTTTTTCTTGATACTGAAACAACTGGTTTGGAAGCCAAAGATGAAATCATTGAAATTGCAATTGTAAATTCCAGCGGAAAAGTGATTTTTGAATCGTTTGTAAGACCACAAAGACCAATTCCAGCATCAGCAACTGCAATTAATAACATAACGAATGCCATGGTTGCAAATTCGCCTGGTTGGGTTGAAATTTGGCCTGAGGTAAAAAGCCTGCTCAGCAATCACCCCATTGGGATGTACAATGCAGAATTTGATATCAGAATGATCATGCAATCATTAGCAATTAATCAAATTCCTAACACCACAAAATTTAATGCTTTCGATATAATGAAAGTTTATTCAGATTATATGAATTCAGATCGTAGATTTCGTCTCGAACAAGCTGGTCGAAATCTTGGCATCCAAATACCAAACACTCATCGCGCCGTAGATGACACATTATTAACTCGGGCTATCTTGCATTCCATTGCTGGAATTCCTTATTAAACTTTTTCAATCTTCTACATCTATTCATTTTCATCCAATGAAGCTTTTATAATTAATAAATAACCGGTCAGGATGCCGGATGGAAAATCTATGAATAAAATTCGTTTCAATCGTTTGCAATGGCTTGTCCATATTGGTTCAGTTATTCCTTTAATTGTTTTGGCTTGGGATTTTGTCACCAACAACTTAACTGTTAATCCTATTCAGGAAATAACACAAAGGACAGGTCGTACTGCAATCATTTGGCTGGTTTTATCCTTATTATGTACGCCTTTTAATATCCTATTCGGTTTACGAGCATTTAATCAGGTTCGCAGACCACTGGGTTTATATTCTGCTTTTTATGCTACCCTTCATTTCTTAACATTTTTGATTTTGGATTATGGAATTAATATCCAATTAATTTCTGCCACGATCATTGAAAAACCTTATATTATTCTTGGAACGCTTGGATTTATTATCCTTTTTATACTGACTCTTACATCCACAAAAAAATCCATGCAAAAGTTAGGAAAAAAATGGACACAACTGCATCGATTAATTTACCCAGCTTCGATTATTCTTCTCTTTCATTTCTTTTTAGCTTTAAAATTTATTAATTCGCTAGCTATTACAATTGCCATCATTATTTCAATACTTCTCATCATTCGAATACCGATTGTCCGAAAACAACTCATTAAAAGACAGCCTACCTGGTCCAAACCTATTAATGATTTTCTCACCGGAAGAAACAAGAAATCAATCACTATTCAAACTAAACAATAATTATGGTTTGATCGTAAATTTTTTCTTTGCGATTTGATATAAAATCAGTACATCTCACATACACGAAAATAAATTCATGAATTATTCAAAACAGCAAATCCATATCGCACAAGAAGCATTGAACACGAAGACGTTTCTATCCGGTTTCGCTGGAAGTGGGAAAACGACAATCGGAAAAATTTTTATAAACAATCTATTAAATAAAAAAGTTCCAGGCAATAAAATCCTTGTATTGGTTCCTCAGAGATCACTGGGTATAACATATCGAGATTTTCTGGAGAATTTAGAAGATCACACCGGAAATTTGCCAACAATCCAAACTATCAGTGCAATCAGTCAAAAGATAATCAGATTATTCTGGCCAGTCATTGCGCCAAATTTTCCATTTAGGAATCCGCATCAATTACCGATATTTTTGAATATCGAAGCAGCCCAATATTATATGGCAAAAGTATGTGAACCCTTTTTTGAGAGGGATTACTTTTCAACTATCAAAACTGAGAAACCACGAATATTTTCACAAATATTGGATAATTTAAATAAATCTGCACTGGTAGGTTTTTCTCATGAAGATATATCAGTGCGTCTAAAATCTGCCTGGAATGATGAATCGAAACATCTGGTTGCTTATGATGAAGCCCAAATTTGCGCAAATGTTTTCAGGGATTATTGTTATCAATTTAACCTGATTGATTTTTCTTTACAATTTACAATTTTTTCTAGCATCATCCAGGAATCATTTTTGATTCAACAGTTCTTATATCAATCATTTGATCACATAATTTATGATAATTGTGAAGAAGACACCCCTATCGCTCATGACATAATAATTAATTGGCTACCCCAATTGAAAAGCGCTTTGGTCATTCAGGATAAAGAGGGTGGTTATCGTTCTTTTCTAGGGGCTGATCCGATAAGTGCAAATAGAATCTCTGATGTGTGCGATTTACGGGTTGAAACGCAAAATGATTTTATAATAGATCCTCCATTAAATGAACTTATTGCAATTTATAAAAATTCAATCAACCATCAAAAAATTCCAAACATAATGGAATCCATTTTCTCAAGATTATCCTTTCAACACCATAAATTTTTTCCAGAAATGATTGATGGAATTGTTGATCAAGTAAAAGAATACATAAATTCCGGCATTGAACCTGGAGAGATTGCCTTATTAGCACCATTTGTTAGCAACACATTACGCTTTCAAATTCAGCAGAGAATGATGGAAAACAATATAAAAATAATAACCCATCGTCCTTCCAGAAGTCTAAGAGAAGAAGCGCTTACACATACCTTGATTTCCTGGGTGAAACTGGCATACCCCGAATGGGGTGTATCACCTTCAATATATCAGTTTCGGACTGCAATTACCCACTCCTTAAAAAATATGGATCCTATCCGAGCTGATTTAATCACTCGAGTGGCTTTATCCAAAAATGATAAATTTCAGATGCGGCCATTAGTTGATGTTCGACCTGAATTGTTAGAAAGAATCACAATGCAAGCTGTCACACAATATCAACGAATTCACGATTGGTTGTTGGATTATCAAACAAATAAATCAGAAATTGATGTGTTTTTAGCCAGATTTTTTGGAGAGGTATTATCTCAACCAGGATTTGGTTTTCATGAAAATTATGCAGCAGCAGAAATTACTGGTAGATTAATCGAATCTATGCAGAACTTTCGAAGAAATACAGTTGAACATTTCCAAAATTCAGGTGAAAATTGGGCTCTGGATTACCTGAATATGTTGGAAAATGGCTTGATTTCAGCCTTGTACATTCAAACCTGGGAAAATCCTACTTCAGATGCTGTCTATCTAGCTCCGGCATATACTTTCTTAATGCAAAATCGGCCAGTTAGTATTCAATTCTGGCTGGATGTAGGTAATTTAGGATGGTGGCAACGATTAATGCAACCACTCACACAACCATATGTTTTGTCCAGAAATTGGATTCCAGGTCAAAAATGGACAGATGTTCAGGAATATGACCATAATCAAAAAAATTTGGATAAATTGGTGAGTGGATTGATAAGACGTTGTTCCAATTCCATTCATATCCATACTACTGGATACAACGAAAATGGTGATGAACAAAAAGGACCATTATTACGAGCAACTCAAAAGATATTACGCACTTATTATCATCAGGTAGGTTCAGGTAATGTTTAAGCCCAGACCTAACCAATTGAAAATTTTAGAATTTTCTAAAGGAAAAATGGGTATTTCCGCAGTTCCAGGTAGTGGAAAAACACAAACCCTATCTTTTTTGGCAGCCAACTTACTTTATGATGGAAAAATTGAGGATGATCAGGAAATTTTGGTTGTTACATTGGTAAATGCAGCTGTTCAAAATTTTTCAAACCGAATTTCAGATTTTATGCAATCCTTTGGAATGCTTCCTGGAGTTGGATACCGTGTCCGCACTTTACATGGGTTGGCACATGATATAGTTCGGGAAAGACCCGATCTTGTTGGATTAGGTAATGATTTTGAAATTATCGATGAAAGGGAAACGAATCAAATTTTGGAATCATCCGTGGAAAGTTGGCTGAAGAGAAATCCAAATTTTATTAATCAGTGGGGAAAACCCAATTATTATAATAATGAAAAAAAGTCTCCTAACTCAGACTGGCATACTGCACTTGTTTCTGTGTGTAATGGTTTCATTCGAACAGCAAAAGACCTTCAGTTTTCTCCAGGTGATATTTATTCAAAACTATCAGATTTTAAAATTAATGATTCCCTTCTCAATTTAGGAGTTGAAGTTTATGAAGACTATCAGCGAGCATTAAATTATCGATCTGCGGTTGATTTTGATGATTTAATTCGATTAGCTTTGATGGCATTGCAAATTGATTCTGAATTCTTAACCAGGCTTCAATTTCAATGGCCATTTATTCTTGAAGATGAAGCTCAGGATAGTAATCGGTTACAGGAAGTTATATTACGTAAACTTGTTGGATTGAATGGTAACTGGATACGAGTCGGCGATACTAATCAAGCAATTTTTGAGTCGTTCACAACTGCCAGTCCTGAATATTTGCGAGCATTCCTTAAACAACCAGATGTCATTTCACAAATATTACCTAATTCAGGAAGGTCGACGCTCTCGATAATCAAATTGGCAAATGAACTCATCCGATGGACAAATCAAGATCATCCAATCCGAGATCTCCGCAACGCATTAACCACCCCATTTATTGAACCAACACCTCCTTTTGATCCCCAACCAAATCCAATAGATTGCCCGGAGAAAATATTCTTATTCACCAAGAAACAATCCTCTGAACAGGAAATAAACAGTCTGATCATATCTTTAAAAAAATGGTTACCAGAAAACCAGGAGAGCACCGTAGCAGTATTAGTCCCACGTAATTTCAGAGGTGCAAAAATTATTGAACACCTGCAAAGAGAAAAAATTCCATACATTGAAATACTTCAAACCAGTCAATCAACCCGTAATACTGCAGCAATTTTGTCTTCGGTGATTAATTTATTAGAAAATCCCAACCAAACTCTCAGACTCGTCAAAGTTGTTGAATATCTTTTGAAATTAAAATTTTCCTACTCAAAACAGGTTAATGACATAGTTATCAAACTTCTACGATCTTGTAACTACCTGGAAGACTTTATTTTTCCTGTCCCTGAGCATGATTGGATTCAGAGCTTATCCAATTCAGAAAAACCTCCTGACCCTGAAGTAATTCAGATATTGATTGAATTAAGAAATAGAATCTCTCGATGGCTAAAAGCTACTGATTTGCCGATTCATCAAATCATCATAACGATAAGCCAGGAATTATTTGATAAACCTTCAGATTTGGCTATTGCACATAAATTAGCCTTGATTCTGGAACAATCCTCAAAGAATCACCCCAATTGGCTTTTGCCACAGTACGCAGAGGAATTAACTTTGATTGCCTCCAACCGTCGTAAACTTCAAGGTTTTGCTGATGAAGAATCAAATTTCAATCCTGATATGCACAAAGGAAAAGTAGTGGTAACCACGTACCATAAATCTAAAGGATTGGAGTGGGATCGAGTTTACCTGACATCAGTCAATGATTATGATTTTCCTTCCGCCACCATTGGCGATCATTTTATTTCTGAAAAATACATTTATAAAGATGATGTTAATTTAGAAGCCGAGATTACTCATAAATTAGAAGCACTATCAGATAGCAATATTGAGAATCTTTATCTTGAGTATGGAATAGCTACCGAAAAGGCACGTATAGATTATGCAGCGGAGAGAATTCGTCTATTTTTTGTTGGTATCACAAGAGCTAAAAAGGAATTAATAATTACATGGAATACAGGTGATACACATAATATCAACACGAAGTTAGCCAATCCATCATTGCCTTTTCTAGCTTTATCAGCATTTTGGGAGAAAATTCATGAAAAATAACTATTCCCAGCAAAAATTACATGATTATTTGGAGTGCCCACGTCGCTATGAATTGAAATATATCAAACAACAAATCTGGCCAGCTGTCATTTCTGAACCAGTGCTGGTTCTGGAACAAAAGGTAAAAAATGGTCAGCTATTTCATTTAATGGCACAACAATACTTTACTGGCATCGATCAAAAATTAATAATGTCGCAGATTACTCATGAAGAAATCCGGAATTGGTGGAGTTCATTTCTAATTTTTACTGAATATTTGAAAGATCTTCCCAACCAATCAGAGGTTTATATATCTGGACGGATTAATTCATACCATTTGGCAGGGATTTTTGATTTATTGGTATACATTCCAGGCGAGAAATTCACAATTTTGGATTGGAAAACCAATCAAACCAAACCTCCCAGAAAGTTATTACAGGACCATATACAGACTAAGTTGTATCCATTGTTATTAACCAACAGTGGAGAATCATGGAATAATGGTGAAAAAATACATCCAGATCAGATTGAAATGGTGTATTGGTTTACGAATTCCCCCAACGAACCAGAACCTTTTCAATATTCAGTCCAACAATACGATGAAGATTTGAATTTTATCCTTAACTTGATTAGTCAAATTGAAAAAACAAAAACGGATGAGTACCCTTTAACAACAGAGGAGAAGCGATGTAAATTTTGTAATTATCGTTCACTCTGTGGGAGAGGACAATTACCTGGAATTATCTCAAATATAGATTACATGGATGTAGAATCCATTTTTCAAGAAATTGGTGACATTGATATACTACAAATTGGAGAAATTGCATTCTAATGCTGCTTCCATCCAAATGGATTGTCAAAAAGCAAATTCCTGTTCCTATTGAGATTCAAAGAGAGTTTCCCAATCAATGGGTGCAACAAATATTGGTTCGTAATCATATTCATACAATTGAGGATTCACAAAGCTTTTTGAATCCATCTTTTTACAATCCGACACCATCTATAGAATTACCAGATCTCAACATTGCTGTCGACCGATTGCAAAAGGCAATTCGAAAAAATGAAATGATCGGAATTTGGGGTGATTTCGATGTGGACGGACAGACTGCCACCACATTGCTCTTTGAAGGATTGACTACTTTAGGAGCTAAAGTAATACATCACATTCCTATACGTGCCAAAGAATCTCACGGAATCAAAATTAAGTATTTAAAAGAATTTATAAAAAGTGGGGTTTCAGTTCTTTTGACTTGTGATACCGGTATCAGTGAACATGAATCCGTTGCTTATGCAACTGACAATGGAGTGGATGTTCTTATCACGGATCATCATAGCTTACCAGATTCACTCCCGAAGGCGATGGCAAACATCAATCCTCAACGCCTTCCTGAAATTCACCCTTTAAGTACTCTCTCCGGTGTTGGTGTGTCGTATAAACTTATCGAAAACCTATACCAGGTATTTGGGCGAGAAGGTGAGGCTGAAAATCTCCTGGATTTGGTAGCGATGGGAACGATTGCCGATGTTGCTAGATTAAACGGTGAAAATCGCTATTTGGTTCAAAAAGGATTAAAACTTTTACAAAATCCAGCCAGAATTGGATTACAGGAAATTTATAAAAATCGAAAACTACAAAATGGCTACTTGACAGAAACCCATGTTGGTTTTTATATTGCTCCAATTTTGAATGCTCTGGGTCGCTTATCCGATGCAAATCCAATCGTGGAATTCTTAACTACAAAAGATTTACAAAAAGTTCGCACATTCGCAGCTCAGTTAGAAAGCATGAATGAACGCAGGAAGTTTGTAACCGAACAAATAACAGAAGCTGCACTTTCGATTATCGAAAGAAAACCTGAAATTCAAAAATCACCATCAATTATATTATTTAATACAGAATGGGAAGCCGGAGTTCTTGGAATTGTCGCCAATCGATTGGTCGAAATGTTTCAAAAACCAACAATCCTATTGACAGGGAACGA
>DAOUGX010000200.1:0-3237 GCA_034428855.1 Anaerolineaceae bacterium
ATGTATTGATCTTTCCAATTATTCTCAAATCAAAATGATGGCCTTGTCTTATCCCTCACCTGAATCGGTGGATGGTTTCTCTTCTTCCGTCAATGATAATTCCACCCGTTCTTCCATGCGTACCTGTCCCCGTAAGAAAGCACCTTCTTCGGTTGAGAATGCAACGGTTGTTACGTCTCCCCAAACCCGACCAGTGCTCCGGATTTCTAATTTTTCAGCGATAATGTTCCCTTTAACTGCGCCAGCAACAATAACCGAATTGGCCTGTACCTGCTCACAACTAACACGACCCGTTTCTCCGATAACCACCAATCCTCGAATATTTATTTCACCTTCAAACGCTCCTTCAATCCTGACCCCACCACTTCCACGTAAATCACCTTTCCAATTGATGCCAGGACCTAATACAGATGTGACTCGTTCAACCGGAGCTTGTGGTGCCTGTGGGGAAGTAGGTGGTTTGCGGAACATAATCTTTCTCCTTCTAAAAAAACTCTATCTCGATTATTCCTTAATGATAACGTTAAATTCTTCTTTTTGAAGGTAATCATTGATGGTTTCCCAGGCATATTTTTGTAGGAGATAAACTATTTCTCCATCCAATTTCACGATTTCCTCTGGGGCGTCAAACCCAACAGATGTAGAAACGGGCAGATCGACAGGAGACTCTCCAGTAAAGCTGGCAAAAAATACACAGGCAGATAAATATACTCCTTCTGCAGAAGGGTGAATTCCATCTTTTCCAAAAAGATTGATTTCAGGATTCTCTTTAATCGTAGTTTGCCAGGTTGGGCCGACCGGAATCAAAGTCAACCCCTCTTCCCAAACCAATTGGTGAATTAAACGATCCAGGCGAACTTTTTCTGATTCAGCTTCAACTTTTGAAAACCAGGGATAAAAAATCAAAACCTGTTTTTGATGAATTTGAAAATAATCCAACCAGGATTTTGCATTTATCATAAACTCCTGATCTGTAAAATCACGATTGATACCAAATGCCTGGATAATTACCAGATCCACCTTCTCAATATCAATATTTTTCAGAAATTCGCTCTCATCGAAAACACTGGTTAATGTAAAACGGGGAGAAACAATACGCTTCATCTGGCGCAATTCAGTAATCCCACCAATTTCCAACAGCAGAATGGTTTGCATATCTAATGGACCGGTAAGAATTTGGTCGTCGCCCACCCAAAGAATGTCCTGAACCTGATCCTCAATTTTTGGCGGAGGTGTCAGACCCAGGTTGGAACATCCTGTCAAAAACACCATAACCATCAGGAGTATAGCAATCAGACGCTTCATGAGTTACTTTCTGATCGATCTGTAAAGGGATCAATATAGAAACGCCAGGGCATACTTAACCAGGGTTCAGGTGTGTTATTGATTCCAATTCTGGGGCTGGTTTTTATTAAAGAATGATGAACGTCTTCTCCGCGCTCAATCCATAAATCATGATTTTGGCTGCAAATATTCATACCATTTTGCAGTTGATTGATCTGTAGTGCCTGGGTTAATTTGGCTGGACCATTGGTCCAATTCTTTCTTTCCACATTTGGTCGATTTTTAGCAATAAATTCAAGCCCTTCCGATGGAAGAATGGCACGAATTAAAACTGCAGCTGGATAATCTCTTTTACCTGTGACCACGTTCAAACACCAATGCATACCATATGTGAAATATACATAGGCATATCCTGCTGGTCCAAACATAACTGCATTTCTTTTTGTTCTGCCCACCCGGGCGTGACAGGCTAAATCCTGCATACCATCATACGCTTCAGTTTCCAAAATGATGCCAGATATCCGTTGATTATGAACAAAACGTACTAAACGATGTCCCAGCAGATCTCTGGCAACTTGCACCACCTCGCGTTCAAAAAATTGCTCAGAGATTATTTCACCTGTCTTCATAGAAGTATTTTACATGAACCACCGAAAAGCAGGTTGAGAATTCTCTCTGAATGGTAAAATAATCGATATGAAAATCCTGTTAATCAATCAGGTATTTGTCTCTCCAGATGAACCGGGACATACCCGTCATTATGAAATGGCAAAATACTTACAGAACTTCAATGATGAATTGATCATTGTTGCTTCCGACTTAAATTATCAGACCGGCCAACGCACAGTTCATCACAAAGGTTTATTTACAGAACAAGTGGTTGGTGGGGTGCGTATCCTGCGCACCTACATTTATCCTGCCATCCACCGCAGTTATTTCTGGCGAATCATTTCTTTTTTTAGTTTTATGTTCAGTTCCATCATCGCAGCGCTGAGCGTGAAAGATGTGGATATCATCATGGGTACCACTCCGCCTATTTTTCAGGCCTTTTCTGCCTGGTTGGTAGCTTTCTTGCGTAGAAAACCATTCCTGCTGGAGGTTCGAGATCTTTGGCCTGAGTTTATTGTCAGTATGGGGGTCTTTAAGAACCCCATACTCATAAAACTGGCACGGATATTAGAAATGTTTTTATATCGGCGAGCAACTCATATTCTGGTTAATTCGCCTGCTTATAAAACATACATAGAGGGAAAAAAGATTCCTGCCAGCAAAATTACTTTCATCCCTTATGGTGCTGATGTCCAAATGTTTCATCCTGGTTTGGATGGTTCTAAAGTTCGTAAAGAATTAAATCTTGAAGATAAATTTCTGGTTCTTTATACCGGAGCACTCGGACAGGCAAATGATATCTACACCATTTTAAAAGCAGCCAGTCTGTTAAAGGCTGAGAATAAAATTCAATTTGTTTTATTTGGAGATGGTAAGGAACGTCCAAAGTTACAGGAAACAGCCCGGAAATTAGGACTGCAAAATCTACTTTTCGCAGGCGTCAGACCCAAACATCAAATTCCTTCCATCATAGCTGCCTCAGATGTTTGCCTGGCTATCCTGCAGGATGTTCCCATGTTCCGAACCACATATCCTAACAAGGTATTTGATTACATGGCCGCTGGAAAACCAACTGTGCTGGTGATTGATGGTGTCATTCGGCAGGTGATCGAGGAAAGCCAGGGTGGAGTTTATGTGCCACCAGGTGATGAACATAATCTCGCTCAAACTATTTTGTCCTTATCCACCAGACCGGTACAACTTGAAAGCATGGGTAAAAATGCTCGCATCTATTTGGAAACGCATCTGGATCGAGAAAAAATGCTGGAAAAAACCAGAGCCTTGTTTCTCAAAATGGGAAGCCAATGAAAATTTTCGTTACAGGCGCAACAGGTTTTACAGGGA
>DAOUGX010000201.1:0-2039 GCA_034428855.1 Anaerolineaceae bacterium
TATTGATCGCATCATGGACCTGTAATGTTCGAGATTGGTCATCAAAGGAATAATAAAAAGCCTTCTGGTAGCCTGCTTTTTCCACCAATGCCACCAATACTTCATGAATTGAATCCTGCACCGGGTTCAAGTTTCCCAGAATATTACTGGTATGGAACAGGGTGAAAAGGCGTTTATTCACTTTTTGCAGTTGGAGCATTTTATCTTCCAGTTTGCGAATCAATACCTCGTTATACTCCCGGATATACTCTCCTTCTTCAAAAGGCTCAACCATTTTATGACTGCTTTGCTCTACTTTTTCCAGAAAAACATCCTCAATCACCTTTAGGAATCCATCCGGTTCCATTGGCTTAACCAAAAATCGATCTGCTCCTAAACCGAGGGCAAAAACTCGATCTTTCTCTTCTGTATATGTAGCAGTATAAAAAACAAGCGGGATATTTTTAAGACTTTCATCCGTTTTCCAGACCCTGCATAAACTGAACCCATCCATCCCTGGCATCAGGATATCAGTAACTATCATATCAGGTGGATTCTCTCTCGCTTTTTCTAAAGCTTCAATCCCATTAACCGCTGTTTCGACCTCGAACCCATTTGTTTTCAACAGCACGTCAAGCATGTATAAATTCTGGGGAATATCATCGACAATCAATATTTTTCTCATAGCGAGCACCTTATGATCCACTCAAAAATTGTTGAACCTCATTCATAAAGGTCTCTGGATTAATTGGTTTTTCAATATATCCAGAACAACCTGCTTTTATTGCCTGATCTCGATCACCAGGCATTGCATATGAGGTAACTGCAACAATGGGTATGTCTTTCATTGTATCCAATTTTCGTAATTCTCTGGCAACTGTATAACCATCCATGGATGGCAACTGAATATCCAGTAAAATTAAGTCCGGTTGTTCTTCTCTTGCCATTTGAATGCCTGTGTCTCCCCGCCAGGCTTGAATCACACGATAACCATGTTTTTCAAGAATAAAATTAACCAGGTACATATTTTGTTCATTGTCTTCAATGATTAATATTTTTTGTTTCATTCTCCGCTCCTTGTTAATGGCAATGTGAATGTGAAGGTGCTTCCTTTACCTGATTGACTCTCAACCCAGATTTCGCCACCCATCAGGTTCACCAGGCGTTTACAGATCGATAATCCCAACCCTGTACCTTCATATTGTCGGCTCAATCCTGTATCAATTTGTTTAAATGGGGTAAATAAATTCCCCAGCTTGTCAGCTTCGATTCCAATACCGGTATCCGAAACACTGGTTTTTACAAACCCATCTTCAACAGAGCTGGTGATTTTTATTCCACCTTCATCGGTAAATTTAATGGCATTATTGATTAAGTTAATGATAATTTGTTCAGTACGTCTTTGATCAGTCTCCAGAACAACAGCATGATCCGGAACATGAGCAGTTAATTTCAATCCTTTTTTATCACTCAAAGGAATTAACTTTTCCACTGTTTTCTGAATAATCACACCCATATCAAAGCGATCTTTGGCGATTGTTAATTGTCCCGCTTCTATCTTAGAAATATCCAGGACATCATTGATCAAAGCCAGCAAATGGTGTGCAGAACCCTGCACCATTCGCAATTGTTTTTCCTGTTCTTCGCTCAATGGACCGACTAATTTTTGTAACAGAATACCGGTAAAACCAATGATTGAATTCAATGGGGTTCTCAACTCATGTGACATGGTCGCCAAAAATGCTGATTTCAATTTATCAGCACTTTCGGCACGAATGACTGCAGCTTTCAGGTCTTCTATTTTCTTTCTTTCGGTGATGTCAGTAACAGTGCCAATATAACCAACCAAATGATTGTTGGCGTCGAGTTCAGGCACTGCCTGACCAATTACCCATACAAAAGAACCATCAGAATGCACAAATCGATAATCTGCAATGGAAACACCCTGATTCTGATTGACGGATTGCCAATCCTGCTCCAACAATTCACGATCATCCGGGTGAACGGCTTTTAGCCACCCATTTCCCATCGCTTCCCTGGCTGGTAAACCGGATATCTTC
>DAOUGX010000202.1:0-4191 GCA_034428855.1 Anaerolineaceae bacterium
TGACCCGGATCAGATTTTACGCATGTTACTGGAGCAGGTTTCCTTATTACTGGATGCAGAAGCCAGTTCCTTGTTCCTGATGGATCAACACAGTGGGGAAGCCATTTTACATCTCTCTTCCCGCACAGACCGTCGACTGGTGGAAAACTATCGTATTCCTCAAGGTAAAGGATTAATTCAGCATGTAATCGCCACCGGGGAAACTCTGGTAGTGAATGATGTTCAGAATGATCAACGTCATTTCAATGGGGTTGATGTTCTATCCAATTTCCAGACCCGTTCCATTTTAGCGGTTGCTTTGGTAGCCAATCGCATCGAGCTGGGTCGACAACGGGGCAGCACTCAGGGGCGCATTATTGGCGGATTGGAAGTTCTGAATAAAATGAATGGGAATTTCACCAAAATGGACGTAAAACTGGCGGAAATTTTCGCCAGCCAGGCTGCCACCATTCAACAGACTGCTCATATATATAACCAGATGGATGATTTGATGATGCAGTTGTTAACCAGCCTCATGCATGCCGTCGACGCCAAAGATCCATACACCAAGGACCATTCCCGATGTGTCTCAGAATATGCGGTAGCAATTGGCCACGAAATGGGTTTGCCGGCTGAGGAAATTAATCAACTGCGTTTGGGTGGATTGCTTCACGATGTTGGGAAGATTGGTATTCCTGATGAGATATTGAAAAAAATGGATTCATTGACGAAAGATGAATTTCAGGAAATTTACCGCCATCCACAAATTGGATATAAGATTGTGGAAAAAGTCAGTTTCCATAGCCGTGACGTTTTGAAAGCTATCATCGAACATCATGAACGCCTGGATGGCAGTGGGTATCCATTGGGGTTACGGGGAAATGAAATTTCCTTGATTGGGAGAATTATGGCTGTCGCAGATTCATTCCATGCTATGATTTCTGATCGACCATACAGACTGGCTCTTTCACACGAAAAAGCTTTTGATGAGTTGGACAGGTGTTCAGGAATTCAGTATGATGAACGCTGTATTCACGCCCTGAAGAACGCTTATTATACAGGGAACATCAAAACCCACATACTCTAATCTACTTAAATCGATCCACGTTTTTCAGGAACAAATTGACCACATCCGGATCAAAATGCTTCCCACCTTGTTCACGAATATAGGCAACGGCTTTATCAATCGGCCAGGGTTTACTATAAGGTCGTTCTGATGTGATCGCGTTGAAAACATCAATTACCGCGAAGATTCTGGCTGAAAGAGGAATTTCTTTGCCTTTTAAGCCCTGGGGATACCCGGTACCATCCCATTTTTCATGATGGGAATACGGAATTTCCATTGCTGGGCGCAGGAATTCAATCGGATAAAGCATATCACGGGCGAAGTTTGGATGTTGACGCATGATCACCCATTCTTCATCGGTTAACGGCCCTGGTTTGTTCAAAATCTGGTCGGGCACACCAATTTTGCCAATATCATGCAGGGTAGCACCACGACGAATGTGGGTCAACTCTTCCGGATCTCGAATTCCCATTGCCTGAGCCAACATTAATGTCCATTCTTTTACTTTCTGGCTATGTTCACCGGTGATGTGGTCGCGAATATCCAACGCCCGTGCCCAACCTTCAATGGTGCGATCATAAGCGAAGCTCATTTCTCGGTTTGCCCGGGTTAATTTATCCACCAATTGACCATTTTCGATGGCAATGGCAGTCTGCTGGGCTAAAGCTCCCAGAAATTCTTCCCATTCCGAATCATCATTTTTAATAAACCTTCGGAATACTTCCAGCACACCAACACATCTTCCCTTGGAGTTCAAAGGCACAGCATAGTAAGATGTAAATTTTTCCCCAGCCATCGACTGGAAGTAAGAATCCCACTTAGATACCTTAATGTCCGGCAAAAAAATGGGTTGATTGTTGACTATTACCCATTCGGCTGGTCCAGGGTTAAAGGTGATCAATGTTTCACGGCTTTTCAGTTGATGAAAACCAATGCCAACTTCATAGGAGATCAAAGAAGAATTTTCTTTCGTCAGTAAAATATCCACCGCATCTACTTTTAGCTGAACAGCAATCTGGCTGATCAGAAAATGCATGGTGCTGGAGAGATCAAAATTACCGACAATCATGCGGTCAATTTCACGCAGTGTATTCAGCCTTTGCAATTGGCGTTCTTTTTGCTCAGACAATGATTCGCGTTGAATGGCATAAGCCGCAATTTCCGCCAATGCAATCAAAATGCGAATATCATCTTCATTCCAGGGTCGATACGCTCCGACTTCAATCATGCCTATCACCTGATTATCCACAATCATCGGCACAATTAATATCGAAGACACACCACCCGTCAATTCCAACATGGTGGGACCTGGATTGTTCTGAACGTCATTATTAATATAATGAGTCTTTTTTGCCACCACCCATCCTGCTGCCCCTACTCCCACCTTGAGTCTTATACCACCTTGCGATTGAAAATCTCCATATCCAGAGGAATACACCAACTCATTTGTATCTGAATCCAGAATGGCCAGAGAAATTCCAGACGCCCCTAAAGCATCTCTGGTGATGCCTAAAATGGTACTGTAAATGCTTTCAAGTTGGTGGATTTCACGCAGTGCCTGAGCAAGTTCCACTACATTGGATAATTCCCGCTCTCGCTGAATCAGTTCAGCCAGCTGTTCATTTAATTGTCTCGTGCGGTTTTTTACCTTGGTTTCCAGTTCCTGGTTTAATTTTTGCAGGTCTTCCTGCGCCTTCTTGCGTTCAATCGCCAGAGCAATCTGATTCGAAACAAACATCAATAAATCTTTATCAGCATCTGTGTAGGAGATTTCACGCTCATCGTAGGTTTGAACCACCAGAATTCCAATCGGCATTCCGGTTACTGTTTGTAATGGGACACCTAACCATTGATGGGAATCGGCACCCGTTGGTGCAATCTGGTGGGATTGTGTTAATTCTTCTTCATTTTCCTGCGTAAGGAGTAAAGGTTGTCCGGTTTTAATCACAAACTCGGTAATACCAGTTCCATTCCTGCGTGGTTCTGGTGGTGAACTATATTGATCCACAAAATACGGGAAAGAGACAGTATCCGTCTCCTGATCATACAAAGCGATATAAAGATTCTTCGCTGGTATTAATTCATTAACTACCTGGTGCACAAAAGTGAACAGATCATTCAAATCAGTCGAGGTATTGGCTGCTTCAGAAATTCGATAAATGACGTTTTGCAGTTTTTCAAAGTGTTTTCGTTCGGTGATATCCAGTACAACTCCCACCAAACCTTGCGAATTTGAAGGGTTATCACTGAAATAAGCCGCTTTGAAATACACCACATCATGGAATTTTCCATCGGCTGCCTGAATGCGTGCTTCATAGGATTTGGTGATTCCTGAGGATATAATCTCCTTGTTTTCCTTAATAAAGGTGTCCGCCAGATCCTTTGGCCAGATATCGTAAACTGACTTTCCTATTATTTCATTTTTGGGTATACCGTTTAATTTCTCAAAAGCCTGATTACTGCCCTGATAATGGAAATCTGCACCCATTATGAACACAGGGGCTGGAATGGTATCAATGACCAGTTGCAGGAATTCTTCAGAGGCAGCCAATTGGGCGGTTCGTTCCATCACCCGGCTTTCCAGGGTTTCATTGATTTTTTGAAGAGCTTCTTCCGTCTCTTTTCGGGAAGTGATATCCAGAATATAAAAATTGTATTCAACCAGTTCATCCCCTTTGATTTGGTGAATATACGTCAGATCATATACCCAGCGGATGTCCCCCTCTGCAGTTAATATGCGATATTCTTCGCTGAGAAAAGCGCGGTTATCCTCATATTGTAAGGAGTTATAGTTAAATGCTTTATCCTGATCATCCGGGTGTAATATACCTATGTACTCCAGCTCTCCGCTCAGGAATTGTTCAGGAGAATAACCAAACTGGCGTATATTGGGGGAAACGAATTCCATGGTGCCTTTATTTTTATTTTCCACCAGCAACTTGAATACCACCACCGGACCAGAGGCAAATAACTCCAGTTCCTGAATGCGTTTTTCTTCCATGAGCTTTCTGTCTATCGTCATGGCAATCTGACTGGAGACAAAACTCAAAAGATCGCGATCACGCTCCGTATAACGGATACCCTCTGTATAGGTCTGAATCACCAAAACGCCGATTACTTTGCCCTGCATGGTCTTGAGTGGAATG
>DAOUGX010000203.1:0-6903 GCA_034428855.1 Anaerolineaceae bacterium
CCCTTCAGGATGAACACAGGTGCCAGTCTGTGTGCCGGAAAATCCGCACACGTCAATGCTGGGATCTTTCCTGAAAATTCCCAAATTTCGTCCCTTCCAGCCCCAAAATTCCACCAGAAAACCAGCCTCAGCAATTTTCTTTACACGTTCTTCAAACGGC
Source organism: Anaerolineaceae bacterium (assembly GCA_034428855.1). Lineage (GTDB taxonomy): Bacteria > Chloroflexota > Anaerolineae > Anaerolineales > Anaerolineaceae > UBA6170. The sequence goes on from DAOUGX010000203.1 coordinate 161, forward strand.
AAGGTCAAAAAAATAGTATCAGCACACACAGATAATTGTGTCATTTCTCACCCTATCAAAAAATTAAATAATAATAAATTCATCCATCTCCATTCATTCATCATTGGTAATTCGGCAAATGCAATCCGTTGATTATGATTCACGAGTACCTGTGATGAGGTCAGCGATGTCCTCCTGGGTGAGTTCACCTTTCCGGTAAGTTCCCACCTTGCAACCTTGCCGGATAATTGTGTAGTAATCTGACACCTGATAAATATGGCTGACATTATGGGTAATTAATATTACCGGTAAACCCTGCGCTTTGGCGTTTTCAATGTACTTTAGCACTTTCCTTGTTTCTGCTACGGATAAGGCTGAGGTTGGTTCATCCAGAATCAGCAGCTTTGCCCCAAAATAAATAGCCCGACCAATGGCGATCGATTGTCGTTCACCACCAGACATTTTTCCCACTTTTTCTCTCGCCGATCGAATTTCAATTCCGATGTCATGCAAAGCTTCACAGCATAATCGCTGCATTTCTTTCCGGTGCAGCCATTTTGCAAGGCCAAGATTTGTGTATATTTCACGTCCCAGGAAAAAATTACGCCAGATACTCATTAATGGTATCAATGCCAGATCCTGGTAGCAGGTCTCAATCCCGAGAGAACGCGCAAATGCGGGTGAAGAAATGGTTACTTGTTTACCTTCGAAATAGATCTCTCCACTGGTTGGTGTATAAACCCCGGTTAACACCTTAATCAAGGTCGATTTTCCTGCCCCGTTATCACCGATCAAAGCGTGCACTTTTCCTTTTTCAACTGTAAAATCCACACCGCGCAATGCTTCAACCGTTCCAAAGCGTTTGACTATTCTCTTCATCTCAACAACAGGCTGTCCGATTTCTAGTGACATAGCAGTTTCTCCTACAATTATGATGTAGACCTGTTCCGCAGGTAATTATTAACAATTACGGCGGCAATAATGGTGACCCCAACCACAGCTGGAAAGTTATCAGCTGTAATAAACGGTACTTTAAGTAAAATCACCCCGGATCGAAGCATGTTTATAATCAGAATACCGATAATTGCACCCCAAACACTGCCATATCCACCGGTCAGCAATGCTCCACCAACCACTGAGGCGGCTATAGCCGTCAACTCGATTCCTGTTTGCTCGGCTACCCGCACGCTTTTAAACTGGCTGAAAGAAATGATTCCCGCCATTCCAGCCAATAACCCATTCAGAATATAAGCCATAATTTTCGTCTGGCTGACACGCACCCCTTGAGCGTTGGCTGCTCCTTCACCTCCCCCCACTGCGAATATATGATTACCAAATCGGGTTCGGACTAATATAAACTGAAAGAGTATGGCTACCCCCACCATCCAGAACATTGCTGATCTAAAATTTGCACTTTCCAGAAATGGCAGATTATTCAATAACTCAAAACGGCCATTGAATACTTCATAAAGTGGCAATGTTTCAACAGTCTGAAATAATACTCCCCCGGCAACAATCCACACAACTCCCCGGTAAATCTGTCGGGTACCCAGGGTGACAATGAATGAAGGAATTCTCGTAAAAACTAAAAGCAGTCCGTTAATCGATCCCATGATGGATGGCACGAACAGGGCAGCGAAAATCGCCAACCCCAGGTTGCCGCCTTCCACAGGAAGACCCATTTTTATAAGTGTGTTGACAATTACCGAATCAGCTCCAGTAGAAATGGTGCCAAAAAGGTAACCACTCATTGCAATCATGGGAGCTACCGATAGGTCAAACTCCCCGGCAATCATCAGAATGGTGATACCCATGGTAACAAAACCAGAGATAGCAACCGCTGTGATAATACCGGAAATGGTTCGCCAGGAAGCAAAATTGGGAACAAAAATCAAAAATATGATGAATACCAAAACGAATGTTAGCAGGGGGCCAGCAATCGGTGAATTCGCAAAATATCGCAGGATAGCGCTGTAAGTATTATTTTTTCTCATATTTTCTTTTTTCAATCAGGAAATTCCCGATGAAGGGACAGGACAGTTACGTCCTGTCCCTTTAAGTTATGATCAGTATAATCAATTTTTAACGATATTCACCAGCCAGAGTTTCAACCATGGAAAGGTTATCCAGGGTAACGAAACCTGGTCCTGTTGGTGTTACCGGTAAAGCGGGAACGACACCATACCGGACGAGCAAATTCAACGCCTGGATACCACCATAACCCTGCAGGAATGGCTGTTGGTCAATACCAAACATCGTCACTCCACTGGCAATATTGGCGTTAATTTCAGGGCTGAGATCAAATGTCCCATGTTTGATACCGCTCAAACCTTCATTTTCCAGGAAGACGTAGAATGGATTCGCTCCATTTGGTCCTAATGTCATGAAAATATCGGTGGTCGGGTTGGCAGCATAGTAGTCACTGATGATGGTAGTAGACTCAGCCGGGTCATCGGTGATTGCCAGTACTTCAGCTTCGATATTTTTTTCAGTCAGCGCATCTACGAAGCCTTTACAGCGTTTGTCCAGACCAGCATGTCCTACTTGCTGGTTGATGCAAACTCCACGGGTGCCCCCATCCGCTATCAGACGCATTCCGCCCAGGTAACCACCCTGGTACTCATCCTGTCCCAGATAAGTGTAGTAGGGAATATTATCTACGATGGGACCATTGCCGGAGTTGTAGGCGATTACAGGAATGCCGGCATCAATCGCTTTCATGATCGGTTCCTTGAACAACACCGCATCTGTGACCGTCAACATAATGGCATCCGGTTTGGCAGCAACAGCCTGTTCAATCAGGGAAGCCGTTTTGTCCAGGTCGAATTCATCCGGTGCAAGAATTTCTACATCTACATTCATATTTGCTGCTGCGGTGTTGATACCATTTTGAACGACGCACCAGAAGGAATCCCATGAGCACTCGGCATGTTGTACGGCGATTACTTTTACATCTGCTTCCGGGTCCGGTGTAGAAGCTAACATCGCTGCATCGACAAAACCTGGGCCGGTCGCGGTGACTGGCAGTGCAGGCAGGATACCATAACGCACAATCATCGCAAGCGTGGTAATGCCGCCATAACCCTGCAGGAATGGCTGCTGGTCAATACCAAACATCGTCACTCCACTGGTGATGTTGGCGTTGATTTCAGGGCTGAGATCAAATGTCCCATGTTTGACACCACTCAAACCTTCATTTTCCAGGAAGACGTAAAATGGTGTAGCTCCATTTGGTCCTAATGTCATGAAAATATCGGTGGTCGGGTTGGCAGCATAGTAGTCACTGATGATGGTTGTGGACTCAGCTGGGTCATCGGTGATCGCCAGTACTTCAGCTTCGATACCTTTTTCAGTCAGCGCATCAACAAACCCCTTACAGCGTTTGTCCAGACCAGCATGACCTACTTGCTGGTTAATGCAGACTCCACGGGTACCGCCATCAGCTACCAGACGCATACCACCCAGATACCCACCCTGATACTCATCCTGACCCAGGTAAGTGTAGTAAGGAATATCATCTACGATGGGGCCATTACCGGAGTTGTAGGCGATAACAGGAATGCCGGCATCGATGGCTTTCATGATCGGTTCCTTGAACAGTACCGCATCTGTAACCGTCAACATAATCCCATCCGGATTGGCAGCAACAGCCTGTTCAATCAGTGAAGCAGTTTTGTCCAGGTCAAATTCATCCGGTGCAAGAATGGTAACGTTAACATTATTATCCTTAGCACTCTGCTCAATGCCTGCCTGAACGGTGCACCAGAAGGAATCCCAGGAGCACTCTGCATGTTGCACAGCAAAAATGTTAAGTTCACGGTTGGGGTCAAGGGTTTCTGCAACAGGTTGTTCAGCAGCCGGTTGTTCTGCCGCAGGTTGTTCCGCAGCCGGTTGTTCCGCAGCAGGTTGTTCTGCAGCAGGCTGTTCAGCAGCTGGTTCAGGTGTAGATTGCTGAGTACAAGCCGCGAGGAGCATAATAATTACGCTCAATACAACAAATTTCAAACTAATCTTTTTCACGTTTTCTACTCCTTAGATCTGATTCGATTTTTTTAACAATTTTCCAACCATTACCATTAATAATTGATTTCTGTAATGTCATCCGGTTACTCCACCTCCTTTCTTAAGGAAAAGCTGGTAACTGCTATTGGCGGCTTAAATAAATATTACTGATGACCGCCAGGATTAAGATCAACCCAATGGTTGCCTGAAACAACTGCACATCCACACCAATCAGGATTAATCCCTGCTCAACCATTTGTAACAGGATTATCCCGATGGCTGCTCCGATAATGGTGCCATAACCGCCTTTCAACCAGATACCACCTATCACACAGGAAGCTACTGCGATTAATTCCCAGCCTTCACCGCGTAATGGGTCTACGGACGGCCGGGAAGCAAATAGAACCAATCCAGCAAACCCGGCCAAAACGGCGGTTATCACAAAATTCGTAATGACCACCTTATTCGTACGCACTCCCTGTGCCAGAGCAGCTTCACGATTTCCACCTGTAGCATATACCCAACTGCCATATCGCGTACGGGACATGATAATTGCCGCTATGACCACGATTATTACGAACCAAATAATCGTCATTCGTGCGCTACCTGCTGGCGTACCCAGCTGGTTAATGAATTTTAACTCTCCATTTAAGACATCGAACAAAAAAGTCTTTTCGCCAGTGAATCGGGCAAAATCACCACCGCCAAGTGCACGGGCAATACCACGGTAAGCCATCATCGTACCAAGTGTGGCAATAAATGAAGGAATACGTGCTTTGGTAACTATCACGCCGTTAATGAAGCCAAGAAAAGCGCTGACAATCAGAGCCAAGCACAAGGCTAATCCAACCGGCATACCATTTTCTAAGGTTAAAGCAAAAATATACCCAGCCACCGCAAGCGTTGACCCGACTGACAAATCAAATTCCCCCGAAATCATCAGCATTGCCACACCGACAACAAAAATTCCCTTTATACTTGCAATCGATAAAATATTGGTAAGTGAAACAAGAGACAAAAAATTTTCAGCTTTAATCACAAAGAACAGGAAAACAAGCAAAAAACTGATTAAAGCGACAATTTCTGGAAAGTTGGATAATCGATGACGAAGATGGGCAATTCTTTTCACTGGCGATGCTCCTTCAATGGTCCAGTGGAGTCTCGTACCACTAATTCGACTGGAAGTTCTATCGTAAATGGTTTTAAATCGCCGTTATGCTCTATCGTACGAAACAGAATATCCGCTGCCTGCCGCCCCATCTCCTTTCGGGAAAATCGTATCGTAGTTAATGGTGGCACCAGGTGAGCGGAACCCGCTGTATCGTCGAAACCGACAATTGAAATATCACCGGGAATTGAAAACCCGGCTGCGTGAATAGCATGCATAGCACCCACAGCCAGGACATCGTTGTGGCAAAAAACAGATGTTGGAGGGTCTGTCAGGACTAATAGTTCCTGCATTGCCTGATATCCTGCATCCTGTGTAACTTCGCTGGTTATGACCAATGCCGGGTCATACTCCACACCAGCGTTCCGGAGTGCCTGGCGATAGCCGATTAAACGCTCCTCAGCCCTGGCAGCACTGGGTAAACGCCCCTTGATAAAACCAATGCGACGATGTCCCAAATTCAATAAGTGTTGGGTGGCTAATTGCCCTCCTTGAACATCAGCGAGAACAACACAGGGGGCATCACAACAATCGTGCTGCAGAAGAACCACCGGGATTCCTGCTTGTTTTAAGGGTCTGATGGTTTCGGCTGGATCAGGAGAAACAGGTTGGATAATAACTCCATCCACCTGCTTAGCCCGAAACATAAGCACAAGTTCTCTTTCACGTTCAATGCTATTTCCGCTGTAGACAAACAACGTCAGGTATCCATTGGGGAAACACACCTCCTGGATAGCCTCTGCCTGTTCTCCGTAGACTGGATTGGTATAGTCTGGTGTGATCAGCCCAATCGTTGAACTTTGCTGTAAAACCAGACCTCTCGCAATTTCGTTGGGGTAATAGCCTAACTCCTCGATGGCCTTTTCTACTTTCTCTCGTGTCGATCGAGCAACGGGCCTTGTGCCTGGATTGACCACATACGACACGACAGCCACCGATACACCAGCTCGTTCGGCTACATCCTTGCGTGTAATTCTTCTTTTTTTAGCCATAAACTCACCCTGCACTTTGTAACAAAATACCTGAGGATTATAGAGTTTTTCCTGGCAAGATGCTGTTTTGGGGTGCTATAGCGTTAGATGTATTCCCTCAGATTTAACAAAACAGGAAAATAGTTCTTTATTCACAAGGTGTATTCAATCAATACACAATGAAACAAACTCACGACTTTCCTCCTTAAATTGTAATTCTACTCGGGTAGATAATGGTAATAAGATAATAGCTTAACGAATTTGCCTTGTCAAGTACCACCATTCTTTATAAACAGGACAATAGCATTCCAGCCTTTTTGTAGTCCGTATGAAGACTCAGACCAGCATGTTTATATTCAAAGGCAACCAAAAACACCAGTCTTGCAACTGGTGTTTCAATTGTGCCCCCGGAGGGACTCGAAATCCCAAACCACTGATAGAACCCCCTGTGGGTATTCGAAGTCAGCAATTAAAAAGTGGCGACCTTTCGATCACCACATTTGCTGTGCCCCCGGAGGGACTCGAACCCCCAACCAACTGATTCGAAGTCAGGCACTCTATCCATTGAGCTACGAGGGCATTGGTATGCCGATTATACCGCAATGCCCTGTTTCATGCAATTA
>DAOUGX010000204.1:0-2071 GCA_034428855.1 Anaerolineaceae bacterium
TTCGGTAGTCACTGCTTTCTGTAATTTTGGTCCTAAGGGTTGAGCGACAATCATCCCCAATGTCACCAATGTGATGACATTTGCCAACCGGTCAATGCGGTCATTCCAGTTTTTCTTGACACCCAGCATGGCCAACCAGGCCAAAAAGCCTCCGACAATTCCTGCTGCCGCAAAATTGGTGCCACAATGAGGGTGAATTGCCAGGTGGTGTTCGCCTTTATTCAGGCGTTTTCGCGCTTCTTCGGCAGCCTGTATGAGTGTCTCAGGATCGATCTCGCCAAACACCCAGAATCCACGCGTATCGGAGAGGCCACCCAGACGGTGAGGGTGGTGTTTTTCCGCTAAAACCTGAAGTGTCGCGTGTTCCAGTGCGTGATTGCGACGTACACGCAACGCAGGATTGCTTGTTTTCAATTGTTCAAGAAATTGCATGGGTTTACTTCCTTAAAAAAGATGTACCCTGTTTATACCATAGATATGAAATCATGAAATTAACAGAATCAATTAAATGGGTTTACAGAAAAATTTTTTCAGAAATCCGGGCGATTTTTATTTTTTTTTATTGACACCGGGAAAAAATCCATATACACTTCATATACATAAATTTTTTCTCGATTTATCGAGTTTTTTCAATGGCACCTTTAGGGTCCAGCTGGATGAAAATCCACCTGACTACGGGGTGTTTATTTAATTCAAAGGAGTATCTATGAGCATTATTGAGGTTTCCCATCTTACCAAGTTTTACGGCAAGTCTCGCGGAATTGTGGATGTTTCTTTCAATGTGGAAGAAGGTGAAATTTTTGGCTTCATCGGTCCCAACGGCGCCGGAAAATCCACCACCATTCGTCTGCTATTGTCACTGATTCACCCCACCAAAGGCGAAGGCAAAGTTTTCGGGATGGATGTGACCAAACAAGGACCTGAAATCAGGCGCTCGATTGGTTACCTGCCCTCTGAGGTCTTTTATTATGAAGGCATGAAAGTGATCGACCTGCTCAAATACTCCGCCAGTTTTTATGAAGGTAATTTTACTGAGAGGATGAAATATCTCTCTGAATTGATGGAACTGGAGATGAACCGTCGCATCAGTGATTTATCCTTCGGCAATAAAAAGAAAGTAGGAATTGTACAGGGGTTGTTGCATAGCCCGAAATTGCTGTTCCTGGATGAACCTACCAGTGGTCTCGACCCTCTTATGCAGCGCAAATTCTTTGATCTGATTCGTGAAGAGAACAAACGCGGTGTGACTGTCTTCTTCTCCTCTCATATTCTGGGTGAAGTGCAGCGTCTGTGTAACCGGGTTGGCATCATTCGTGAAGGAAAAATGGTGGAGATATCAGACATTCGCTCCTTGCAGCAAAACAATTACAAAAAGGTTAGTGTTACAGCACAGAATTTGACAGCAGAATCCTTCAATGTGCCTGGCGTAAGCAATGTTCAAACAGAAAATGGCACAGTGAATTTCTTCTTTAAAGGTGATATCAATGCGGTTTTACAAAAGGTAAGTTCAGTCCATGTGGATGATTTAAGCATTGAAGAACCCACCCTGGAAGAAATCTTTATGCACTATTACGAATAGGCTGCCACCATGAATAGAATGATTTTCACTCATGAATTTAAGATACGCATCAAATCCATTCTCACCTGGGGACTCTCAGTTTCAGCATTGGTGTTCGTGTTCTTCTCCTTTTTCACAGTCTTTGCTGAACAGGCTGAAATGTTAAATGAAATGCTTTCCAAAATGCCTAAAGAATTGTTAATTGCTTTTGGTATGGATAGCATGAACTACCAAACTGTATTAGGGTATATTGCATTTTTCTTCCTCTTCATCCAGCTCTGTCTGGCGATCCAGGCTGGAAATTTTGGTTTTGGACTGGTTTCGGTTGAAGAAAATGAGATGACTGCTGATTTCCTGTTGACTCGACCTGTCAGCCGCACAAAGATCCTGACCAGTAAACTGCTGGCTGCTGTGGTAAGCATGCTGCTTACCGATATTCTTTTTTGGATCAGCACACTAATTTCAATCTCCATTTTTGCCAAAGGCTATGAATATGAAACCAGCACCTTGTGG
>DAOUGX010000205.1:0-1684 GCA_034428855.1 Anaerolineaceae bacterium
TAATCTCCCGAGACCTGAGTGGTTTTTATTGTATTCCTCGCCCATCATCAGCACGGGGATTGTCTCGATTGTTTCCTTTAAAGTAATATTCATACCATCAGATAGATTCAGATAGGTCAGTCCTTCATCTGCTGGACCAATGGGATTATCTGCCCGGGTTGTGGAGCCCAACCAGCGTTCAGAGATCCAACCTCGTTCCCCCACATCAGCTTGTTCTTTATCCAATCCTAATCGGTACCCAGGGGTCATTGAATTGCGTGCCACCCAGTTAGGTTTCAAGCGGAAAATTCCTTTGTTTTCCTGAAGGTGTTCTTCCAGAATACTCGTCAATTGTTCTTTAGAATATTGTTGCTTCATTTTCACATCCTATTTGGGGAAGATTATTTCAATTGGAAAATCACTAAATGTTCATTTACTATCGCTCTGGTATACGCTTTCTCCCCTGAAAGACTTTTTTGAGAGATTTCAAGTTCTGTTCCTTAAGAAGTTACTATCCAATTCATTCTGGTATTGGCATCCATCACCCGAACGGATATCTGTCGTTCAACCGGCGAATTCTGAATGATTAATTGCTGTTTTGATTCATTCCAGTCAAAAATCGTACCATCATACAGCTCAAATTTTCCATCCGCACCTGGATACACATCTACACGCAAATCATGACCATTCCGACGAACATTTTCATTCGGAAAGGTACCGATCGTCTGTGGGGTTGGGTCAAGTCGCGGTATGATCGCACCCGCTCTGGCAAATACTGGAATTTCATCCAAATCTGCCTTGCAAAGTACTTCCTTGCTACCCTGAACCAACTCACCTGTCCAGAAATTACGCCACAATCCTGCCGGTAAGTACACGGGCCTTATACGGCTGAACCCATAATGTACGGGAGCTACAATCAACTCCGCGCCAAAACAGTATTGATCTTCATAAATTTTATTCCAAATACCAGGATCCTGCTCAAATTGCAATGCCATTGCCCGCATGATTGGAATCCCGGTTCTGGAAGCAATGTGTGCATATGTATAAATATAAGGAAAGAGATCGGTATGCAAACGGGCAAATTTGCGATAATTTTCCAAGGCGGCTTCAGAAAAATACCAGGGTTCGCGTTTACCAGCGCCATGCACCATCATGATGGGTGAAAATGCCCCGAATTGCGTCCAGCGCATATACACTTCATCGGTAGGATTTCCAAAATACCCGCCGATATCTGAGGACCAATAGGGAAATCCGGATAAACCAGCAGTTTGACCAGCCATCATGGCTGAGTGCATACCACTATTCAGGCAGAAATCGGAAGTCTGATCACCAGCCCAGATGACAGAATGTTTTTGAGATCCATGCCAGCCAGAGCGGATCAGCAGGGCTCCTGGTCTGACAGCCTGCATGGTCTGGTAAGTGATTTCATTATAAAGGACCGGGAAAAGATTATGCACCTCTCTTCCGGTCCTGCCATCGAAAAAGACAGCATCTTCTGGAACCTGTTCGCCAAAATCGGTCTGAAATGCATCCACACCCAGGTCCATCAGATATCGTAATTGTTCCTGATACCAGGCTACCGCAGCAGGATTGGTGAAATCGATACAGGAGCCAACCAGCATCGGGTTCATACCCATCTGGCTGACGTAAATCTCGCCATCCGGTCTTTTCAGAAAATATCCATTTTTAGCGCACTCCTCATAAT
>DAOUGX010000206.1:0-3326 GCA_034428855.1 Anaerolineaceae bacterium
CAGATCCACCCCCAGAATATCATAAACATCATCCAGATCGATACGACCTGAGAAAATCACCTCATCCTCCGACATTTGCTGGTATTCCAGTTCTTCTGCCTGATCATACTCATCACGAATTTCACCAACTATCTCTTCCACGATATCTTCGAGTGTTACAAGCCCAGCAGTACCACCATATTCATCGACCACGATCGCCATATGGACACCCTGGGCTTGCATTTCCCGCAACAACTCATCCACATTTTTCGATTCTGGTATGAAGTATGCTTTTCGTAAGAATGGGCGTACTTCTGTTTTCTCTTTTTCGGTCAGGTCTGTACGTAACAGGTCTTTGGCGTATAACAAACCGATGATATTGTCGATGGTTTCTTCATACACGGGAACACGCGAATGCCCCGATTTACCAAATGCTTCAATGGCTTCCTGTACGGTCGAATTGACTTCCAATCCAGTGATATCGATCCTGGGCACCATAATCTCACGACAAAGTGTCTCTCCAAACTGAAAGATGGAGTAAATCATCTCGCGTTCATCTTTTTCCAGACCACTTTCACCTTGATCGGTATTGACCCAGGTACGAATTTCTTCCTCGGTTACCGGTCCCAAACGTTGTTGCAAAACTTCGGACGAGCCTAAAACTGCCATCATCAAGGCAGCCAAAGGTGAAAACAGGAAACGCATGGCATCTCCCAACCAGGCTAATCGAATCGCCCACTTTTCCGGGGAATGCAATACCAATCCTTCCAGAGCAAATTCAACTAAGAGCAACAGAAAAGCCGCCAGAATGATAAAGACAAAAATCAGCCAGATGGCCATATTTGGCATCAAACTGACCAGAATTAAATACAAAAACGCACTCAGCAAGAAATGCATCAAAATCATGCTGATACGCAGTGAAACTCTTAATCGTTTCTTTTCCAGGACAGAAATAGCTTTTTCCACCCGTACTGGATCAACATCCTTCATGCCAATTAATTGCATTGGCCGGCTATTGAGTAAACTGGATCGCACAATCGAAAACACGAGATCTAAACCCAAAAGAACAAAAAATACAATCCACAAATAACTATCCACTTTATTTTATTTTCCTTAATGGTTTTGCTGGTACACCAACCACAATTTCTCCAGCGGGGACATCATGTGTCACCACTGCTCCTGCCCCTGTTTTTGCATCCTCTTCAATTTTCAAAGTTTCTACCAGCATGGTATCGCTGCCGATAAATACACGATCCCCAATGATGGTCGGGTGTTTTTTCTCTCCATCATAATTACAGGTGATGGTTCCTGCCCCAATATTCACATCCTTACCGATGGTTGCATTTCCAATATACGAGAAATGGCCCATTTTGGTGCCTGCACCCAGGTAGGAGTCTTTCACCTCACCAAAATTACCCATATGGACTCCTGGTCCAAGATGTGCCCCTTTTCGTAACCGGGCAAATGGTCCCATATCGACACCGTCTTCCACAACAGCCTTTTCCATCACCACAGCCAGGATCACACAATTGTTGCCAACCTGACAATCTGAGATGATGGTATTCGGACCAATAACACAATTTTCACCGATGACTGATTTCCCACGCAGAAAGGTATTGGGCTGCAAAATAGTATCCATTCCAATGCTGACACTATCTTCCACATAAGTGCTGGCCGGGTCAATCACTGTTACACCTGCCAGCATCCATTTTTCCAGGATACGTTTACGCATCAGTGCTTCTGCTTCTGCCAGATGCACTCGTGTATTTATTCCCAAGGCTTCATTGTTATCATCCACAGTTATTGCGTCTACTCTCAAACCATCCTGAACTGCGATCCCCACTACATCCGTCAGGTAATATTCACCTTTGGGGGAAAGTGGCAAACGCTGAACAGCATTTTTCAGCCATGTGGCATCAAAACAATACGCTCCGACATTCAGTTCCCTGATGAGGAGCTGTTCTGATGTACATTGAACTTCTTCTACGATAGCAACCACCGAGCTATCCTGACCCCGAATAATACGACCAAATCCTTTCGGATCATCAGAAATCATGGTCACCATAGTCATGGGTCCGCTATTGTTTTTTTGTGTTTGAACTAAAACTTGCAATGTTTCTTCTGTCAACAAAGGCATATCGCCATAGGTAACCAGAATTAATTCATCACCTTCTGGCAATGCTGAAAATGCACATTGGACAGCATGTCCGGTGCCCAATTGTTCCTCTTGAATAGCATACAAAACCTGCTCACCCAGAAAATTTTTTACAGATTCGGCACCATGCCCAATGACCAGCACAGTTTTTTCTGCTCCACTCAACTGAGCTGCCTGAATGGCATATTGAATCATGGGTTTTCCACATACCGGATGTAATACCTTAGGTTTTCGGGATTTCATGCGTGTGCCTTTACCAGCAGCCAGGACAATCGATGCTACCTTCATTAATTCATTCTCCTGTGTTTTTCTATCATCGGAAGTCCCCCATATTTACATTGGCAGATTAAATCAAAAGAGCCCCATACCACTCCCGGAAGAGTGATAGAAAGCTCAACTGAATCAGCAGTGGTACTTTTAGGTTTTTTTCTTTTTGAACGCATTGCTTTCTTTCAAAAAAATGAGGCTGGGGCGCCCGGGCTCGAACCAGGATCCACAGATCCAAAGTCTGGTGTGCTGCCATTGCACCACGCCCCAGTGCTTTCAAGCAAGGGTGAATTCTAACACAACTTTAATGATTCTACCAGAATTATTTTTCCAGGTCTTCACGGTCATCCGGAGCCAGACCCAACTTGGCCGCCTGATCGAATGTCAGAATTTCTGGGTTATCCAGATTGTAGGCTTTGGCAATATCTGCCTCATCCCAGAATCGATCTGCTTCCGGAAGCTGTGTGGGGGATTCCAGCAATGCCTTAAAAATATCATCTTCATCATCCATGATGACTTCATGGTTGACTACATGATGATCTTCGACCGGAATAGCCAGATTCTGATCAGACGGAATGACACCCATCCGGTTTAATATCTGCATGATTTCTTCCTGATATTCCATGACTGCATCCACAACCAGGGGAATTCGTGGCGTACCACGCCCCGCAGGTACCCTTAACACCAGTGCAAAATCACCTACCGGCGACATGAAAAGGTTGTAATCTTTGATCCCGAAACTCAGCACAGCCCGATCTGGGCGTTTACCTTCGATAGTTTGGGTGAATGTTTCTGACGCAGACATGATCGGCATGATCAGGGGAGCCCAACGAGTTTCAAAATCAGGAAATGTAGATTCCCCGGATTGTGCTACCAGATGTCCATATTCGCTTAATAGCCAGATATGACTGGCTGATACTTCTTT
>DAOUGX010000207.1:0-5445 GCA_034428855.1 Anaerolineaceae bacterium
CAAGGGAATCCATTCCCATCACCTTTGCTAAAACTCCTTGTTTTATCCAGAGCGGGTAATAATCTGGTGCCAGCAATAATGCTTTCTCTAATTCAACCATGGCACTTTGATATTCTTGATTTGCAATCAATTCATCAATTTGGTCTTCATACGCCAATCTTGCTCTTACTTCCGGTGGAGGAGCAATAAATTGATCATAAATAAGCACTAAAATCACTGTACCCAAAATGAGTAACAGGGAAAAAATGCCTGTTCGTTTTAGATTTTTTTTTCGTTTTTCTTCCAGATAAACATCAAGATACCACCACCAGTGATCTTCAGGTACGCCATTTCTACTCCTCTTTTCCCGGAGCAGATTAACCCCACCGATTGTTTTTAAAAGAGCTTTAGCAGAAGAATAAATTCGACGGGTAACATATGCTAATTGAGACTCAACCTTAACTTTTTCAGCATTATCAACAAGTGTTTTCTTCTTTTCCCATACTTCATCCATCAATGAAAAAATTTTTTCTGTTTGTGGACCAATCTGTCCGTCGACTTTTGCTAATAAATTTTCAACCTCATCAAGCAGTAAACTGATCGATTTATTCTCATTTTTATTTTGGAAATATTTTTCTTTCGCTATAGCTGCCATATTATCATCCTTTTACCTTTCCAATTGTATTACAGGTTAGCTTATATCCAGAGAATTTAAGGTAAATCAATCCTCTAAACCATGTTTTTAATGTAGACAGAAGCTTGACTCAAATGTGTTCCATTGTCATAATTTTTAAGGAAACAATTAAGTTCCAGAAAGGAATTTTTATGGCTACTGTATTAGATATGCTTAAAAACAAAGGCAGTAAGCTTTGGGTGACCCATCCTGATTCCACCGTTAGAGAAGCATTACAACTTATGAAAAATCATAATGTTGGTGCTTTACCAGTAGTCAAAGATGATAAAGTTGTTGGCATCTTTTCAGAACGAGATTTCGCCAGACATGCAATCAATGATGATTGTTTTGATATGAATAAACTTGTCGAGGACTTAATGGTTCACCCTGTCTATTTTGTCAGTCAAGACCAAAAAGTGGAAGAGTGTATGGCGGTAATGACAACAAAAAAGTTACGGCATTTACCTGTATTAGAGAATGGTAAAATGATAGGCATTATTTCGATTGGTGATGTTGTTAAAAATCTCCTGGAAGAAAAACAGGAAACGATCGATTTATTAGAACATTTTTTGTGGGTAAATATGATTTAATCTCCTGGTAAATTTAGAATTTAAACGCAGGCGATTAACCTGCGTTTTTTATTTGTAACTGAGGAAATATGAATAATTTTAAAAGCTACTCCCCTATCATCCCTTTGATCCTGGTTGTTATTTTTTCTGTACTGGTTTTTATGATGATAACCCCAGGGATTCGTTTACATTCACAACAAACTGAGTTAACCTATCAAACTGGTTACGAGTCTAATACGGTTCGATCAAAAGTAATTAATATGATAGAAGAAGGGGTCACCAATCTGGGTGGCACAGAACAGAAATATCAAATTTTTGATGTAGAAATTATGGAAGGCGAATTCGCAGGCTCTGTTCTGACAGTTGATTATGGTCTACGCCAAATCCTGGGAAGCGATAATGAGATTCGAGAGGGTGATTTCATCCTGGTGACTGTAGGACAACGACCGGATACCGGTGAGCTAAAAGCATTTTTCACGGACTTTGTCAGATCCAGACCAATTTTTTTATTGTTCCTATTATTCATTTTTTTCAGTATTCTGATCAGCGGTTGGAAAGGGATTCGAAGCTTATTAGGAATTGGATTTAGTTTATTAATCATTGTCCTTTATATCCTTCCTCAAATATTATCTGGAAAAGACCCCGTGTGGGTCAGCATCTCTGGCGCTTTTGTTTTTCTGGCAATCTCGCAATTCCTGGTGTATGGCTGGAACCTCAAGACACATTCGGCTGTGATTGGAATATTTATTTCATTGGTAATAACAGGACTTTTAGCAGGCTTTTTTGTGGATTTTACCAATCTCACCGGGTATGGTGATGAAAATGCCCTCTTCCTGTCACAAATGTCTGTTCAATCTATAAACATAAAGGGATTACTATTAGCAGGCATGTTAATTGGAGCTCTCGGGGTTCTTGATGACCTGGTTATCAGCCAATCATCAGCTGTTTTTGAACTTTATGCAGCCAATTCATCTCTTGGTTTCAGCTTTTTGTTTAAACGCGCAATGAATATCGGTAGAGACCATGCCGCAGCCACAGTCAATACTCTTGTCCTGGCTTATGCAGGAGCATCTTTGCCCATGTTATTACTATTTTCTATCAGTAATCAGGACCCTGCCATGTTAATAAACATAAGTTTTATCGCTGAAGAAATTGTGCGAACATTAGTCGGCTCCATCGGATTGTTCTTTTCTATTCCAATAACGACCGCACTGGCAGCGTTTTTGGCTACTCGACATCAGAAATATCCATGGATTCAGAAATATTTTGGTCCTGACAATCAATGGGATAGAACCCATCACCATTAAGAAGATGTATAATTTTATTGATTTGTTATTAGTTTCCGATATTTTACAAGAAAAGAGGTAATAATGAGTAATGACCTTCCCACCCGCTGGGATCTTTCTAATATTTTCCCGGGACTTGAATCTGAGGAATTCAAAAAAGCATTTGCAGACACGCCAATGATGATCGACCAACTGGTTGATTGTTTTCACACCGAATTAGCTCCGTTGGGACCTGATTCCGATGTAATAAAATTAAAAAAGGCGTTGGAAAGTTACATAAATCAACTGAATCTCACCATCACCCATTTAGGCAAAGTGGCTAATTATATCTACAGTTTTATCAGCACCGATTCCTACAACAAGGTAGCCACTCGTTTGATGTCAGAACATGAACAATTCGGTGTACGTTATGAAAACCAGGATGTAGTTTTCAAAAACTGGTTATCAAAAATAAAATCCAGATTTGATTCTGTGATTGCACAAGGTGGTTCAGTTGCAGAACATGAATTTGCATTGAAGGAAATTATTCATTTCAGCCAATTTTTGATGAGCCAGCCAGAAGAAGAACTGGCATCTGAATTGAATTTAAGTGGTGCTTCCAGCTGGGAAAAACTGCAGGGTGTCATCACATCTCAACTTTCGGTCGAAGTTGAAATCGATGGTGAAAATAAAAAATTACCTGCACCAGCCTTAATCAACTTACGTACCCACCCCGTTGAAGAAGTACGCAAAAAAGGCTACGAAAAAGAAATGCAAGCCTGGAAATCTGTTGAGGAACCGCTGGCAGCTGCACTCAATGGTATTAAAGGTACAGTGATAACGCTCAATAAGAAAAGGGGCCGAAAAGATGCAGTTGAGAGTGCCATTGATATGGCTCGTATCGATCGAGAAACCCTGGATGCGATGTTATCAGCCATGCAGGATTCATTTCCGATGTTCAGACGTTATTTTCGTGCTAAGGCAAAAAGGTTTGGGCAGGAGCAATTACCCTGGTGGAATCTCTTTGCTCCAGTAGGAAAATCTGACACGAAATTCAGTTTCTCAGAGGCTCGAACTTTCATCCTGGATCATTTCTCCAAGTTCTCTCCCGACCTGGCAGATTTTGCTGCCCGTGCATTTGATCATCATTGGATCGATGCAGAACAGAGAGATGGAAAAATGGGAGGTGCATTCTGTATGGATGTTCCTGGCACGGGAGAATCAAGGATCCTTTGTAATTTCGATGGTTCCCTGGATCAGGTATCTACATTAGCCCATGAACTCGGTCACGGTTTTCATAATGACTGTATGGAAAAAGCAAACCGCACACAATTACAACAACGCACTCCCATGACGATGGCAGAAACAGCTTCCATCATGTGTGAAACAATCATTTCCAATGCTTCTCTGAAACAAGCAAAAAGCAAAGATGAAGAATTGGCGATTCTGGAAGGCATGTTAAACGGTGATTCTCAAGTGATTGTTGATATTTATTCACGCTATCTTTTTGAAAAAGAAGTCTTTGAACGTCGGGCAAAATCAGATCTTTCTGCGGAAGAATTTTGTGACATTATGGAACAAGCACAAAAGGCAACCTACGGCGACGGTCTGGACGAAAAATATTTACATAAATATATGTGGACATGGAAACCCCACTATTATTCTGCACAACTTTCCTTTTACAATTTCCCATATGCATTCGGTCTGATGTTTGGAACAGGTTTGTACGCCATTTATCAGGAACGAGGTGATGCTTTCATCCCTGAGTATAAGAATCTTCTTTCCAGTACTGGGTTGGGTTCAGCTGCTGACCTGGCCAGCCGTTTTGGTATCGATATCAGGAACAAATCATTCTGGGAGGGATCTTTAAAAGTTGTTGAAGAAAGAATAAATCGATACGAACAAATTTAACCTTTTTCCACCATTTAATTTCAAACAGGTCTTCCATATTCTGGAAGGCCTGTTATTTTTAACATAATGGTTAACAAAATATTTCAACTTCACATAAAGCTTTCAATACTATTTTTAAAAAGTTAATTACATTACATTTTTATTATTTTTTATCGTTTGTATCATTTTTTCGTTATTGTATAATTATGAAAATACTTTTAATGGCAAATATTGTTAAAACAATGACCCATAAAGATCAGAAAAACAAAGAATGATAACAATTCTTTCTGTCGTTCCTATTATAGTGACGGGAATTTCAGGCGCATTAGGCATTTTTATATTAATTATTTCCTTCGCCAAAAAAGCGAACAAAATCCAGATTAGTTTTGGCTGCACAGCATTAACAGTTACCTTGTATGCCATTGCAACGACTAATCTATACAATTCAACAACTTTATTAAAATCAAACATAGCTCAACGAGCACAAATAATTTCAATTGTTTTGTTTTTAATAACTTTTTTATACTTTATCATTCATTATCTGGACATTAAATTCTGGAAAAAACATTTCTGGATCTGGGTTGTTCTGGCAATCATAACCGTAATTCCACAACTCTTCATAAATCATTCATCTATATGGAATGTTCGCAAAAGCAATATTCATCTGATCAATTTTTTTGGAAATATGCAGGTAATTAATGAGAGTGCGCCTGGAATTGTTACAGAATTGACATTTGGTATCGGCCTCATAACATTTATAATCATCGCAGTTCTTGTCATTCAAGAGTTTCGAGGACAAAAAGATAAATTTCGCCACCCATTATTCTTATCCACCTTCATTTTATTCATAACATTCATAAATGACACTTTATTAGGCGTAGGGATAATTAAGTCAATTTACTTGCTCGAGGTTGGCTTCTTAATTGTCATTGGATTGGTTGCCTTCCTGCTTTCTAAAAATATCATGGAAACACTCGCTACCAAAGAAGCCCTAGAACAGGTAAACCTGGAATTACAAACCCACAAAGAAGAATTAGAAAAAACGATTTTTGAAAGAACTCAGGATTTC
>DAOUGX010000208.1:0-2578 GCA_034428855.1 Anaerolineaceae bacterium
TCCCTTGGATGGACCAGCAGAAGACGATTTAGATCTCGATATAGAAGAGAAAGAATTAGAAGAAGATGAAGAAACCGGCAAATTAGGTTTCGACGATTTAGAAAATATCGACACCGATGATACCATCGGACTTTATCTAAAAGAAGTAAGCCGAGTACCTTTGCTTACTGCCGAGGAAGAAGTTGAATTAGCTCAAAGAATCGAGCGTGGTCGAATTGCTCGGGAAGAATTAGCCAAGGGTAATTCATCAGACCATCGTAGACATGAATTAAGAAAACTAATTGAAGATGGATGGGACGGTCGAGAACACCTCATCACTGCAAATTCCCGCTTGGTAATCAGTGTCGCAAAAAAATATATGGGACGTGGTGTTCCATTTTTGGATTTAATTCAAGAAGGAAATATTGGCCTGATTCGCGCCACCAAAAAATTTGATTACAGACGTGGACATAAATTCTCAACTTATGCCACCTGGTGGATTCGACAAGCTGTCACTCGTGCAATTGCGGATCAGGGAAGAACTATTCGAGTTCCAGTCCATATGGGTGATCAGATCAATAAATTATTAAGAATTCAACACCAACTCACCCAAAGATTAGGCAGAGAACCAAGTGTTGAAGAGCTTGCAGAAGCATTGGATGTTCCACCTAAAAAGGTAGAAAACATGATTCAGGTCGCCAGAAGACCCCTTTCATTAGAAACCCCCACTGACGATGAGGAAGATTCAGTACTGGGTGATTTCATTGAAGATGATGAAGCCCCTCCTCCAGATGATACCGCTACCTATAATCTACTGCGTCAACACCTTGAAGAAGTATTAAATGGTCTCCCTCCGAGAGAGGTTCGCATTCTTCAATTAAGATATGGATTATTGGATGGTCAAGCTTACACATTGGAAGAAGTTGGAAGAAAAATGGGTGTAACCCGCGAAAGAGTCAGACAAATTGAAGCTCAAGCTTTAAGTAGGTTACGTCATCCAGTCATCCGAAGAAAATTACGAGATTATTTAGGCGATTAATTTACCTAATCCTCTCAGTTCTTATCATTTTTTTTAATTTCAAAAAGCAAAGCACTTGCGAAATTAATTAAGATGTTGCATACTATTTCTGGGAGGTAGTACCAATGGCAAATATTTCCTTAAGAGAATACATAAAAAAAATTGAGAACCAGATTGACAATGGTCAAATTGATCAAGCTATTGCTCATTGTAAACATATCCTGCAATCTTTCCCGAAACACATAGATAGTTATCGATTATTGGGAAAGGCTTTTCTGGAAAAACAAAAATACGGTGATGCATCGGATATTCTCCAACGAGTGTTATCTTCCGTTCCAGATGATTTTATCTCCCATATTGGCATGTCAATCATCCGAGAAGATGAGAATAACCTGGATGCAGCTATCTGGCATATGGAAAGAGCATTTGAAGTGCAACCTTCCAATAAGGCTGTACAGGATGAATTACGCAGATTATATACAAGCAGGGATGGTGTCGCCCCTCCAAAAATTAGATTAACCAGAGGTGCATTAGTAAGAATGTATACCCGGGGTGAATTATATAATCAAGCAATTGCAGAAATATGGGCAGCCCTGGAGGAAGACCCAAATCGAGTTGATCTTGAGGTTGTTCTAGCTCGGATTTACTTTTTGTTAGGACAAAAAGTTGAAGCAACAGAGACATGCAGTAAATTAATAAGCAAATTACCCTACTGTTATGAAGCAAATCGAGTTCTCACAGAAATATTACCAGGTACAACCCGTGAAGAGGATGTAAAAATTTTCCGTCAGAGGGTAATTGATTTGGATCCTTACTTCCAATTTGTTGATGAGAATTCGGTATCTCCTTCTGAGGTTTCTGATTCAAGAATAATGATAGATTATCTTGAATGGGTTCCTGGGATGAGCGTGGACGATCAACCTGATTGGGCACAATCAATCGGGTTCAACTTAGAGAAAGATGATGATTCCACTGAAGATATTTCTACTTGGTTGTCTGAAATCACTAATCAATCGAAAGAATCATTTACTCCTGACTTTACTCAGGGAAAATCTCCAGATAATTCGAGCCAGGAAGATATTTTTGGTTCAGACTCTCAGCATTCTCCTAAAGACACAATTTCGAATACCCATGAACTTATTGATGAAAATGAGCAAAAATTACCTGGATGGATCAAAGAAGCAGGATGGGAATTATCATCTGAAGGAAATGAAACCCTGGAAAAAGGGTTTACCATCGCATCATTTGGTGAAGAAAATCCTGAAGGGAGTGAATTTATATCAAAACCCACTATAGAAGAACCATCAGAAAATATTTTGGAGTCACTTCAACCAGCTGATATTCCGGATTGGTTGCAAGAAATTGCTCCGAAGGAACCATCTTTACATCTACTTGATGAAGAAGATGAGACAGAAATAAAAAATCTTGAAGATTTGTTCAGTACTTTCGATGAAAAACAACCAGAAAAATTAATATCAGAATCTGAATTGAATTGGGAACGGGAATTTTCCGAGGAAACCAAATCAAGCATTGATCGGCCAACTGAACAAGGTGGTTACTTACCTGATGCAACCGAGAAAA
>DAOUGX010000209.1:0-2818 GCA_034428855.1 Anaerolineaceae bacterium
TCAATGACTTTCTGGGCGGTATTCATTGGGTTGGTGATGATTCCTGCCCTGGCATTGGCTATTGAACTCGGACGGTATTTTTATGCCATTTCAGAAGTGGCAAAGGCAGCGGATGCTGCAGCAGTTGCCGCTTCCGCTGAGATCAATCAGCAAGTTTTTCAAGACACCGGAAGTCTTGTTCCTACTTCAAGAACCTGGGGGAACGCTCAGGCTTATGTGACTTCAAATACAGCCAGCTTATCGGCTAAAGGGGTGCATGCCTTTGTTACAGGGATTCAGGTCAGTGGGGGAGACAACACTGTACGGGTCTCTGTGTCAGCAGATTTGTCCGTATTGTTTCCATCGGTGGTACCTAGAGTGCTTGTGACTCAGACCGGAGTGGCTAAACTACGTGCAATCACACATTAATTAAATATAATCATAGCAAAAAGTCAGCCGTATACCCGTTTTGGTTGCTTTATAAATCCTGAAAAAGATAATTGGTTACATGATTTGTGATTACTTGTAAAAATCGTAGGTCTGTCAATTTTTTGATAATTATTTGGTTTAATGCAAGAGCGTATTTATTAATAATCAATATCGACGAAAGTATATCCTCTATCCTTGATTTTACTGTAATAGATAAACTTTTGGATTGGCAAAATCGGTATCACATCATAATAATCATCTTCTGTTTTTATTGACTCCCATTGGGAAAATGCATTTTGGATTATCTTGTGCAATTCTTTACTAAGAGGAGAGGTTGTGGGAAAACACCATCCACTTTTAGATTTCAAAAAGATAAGGCTTTTTTTAGGTAGATAATCAAATTCTGGATATTCAATTTGCACTTCAAAATAATCATCATGGGGAGTATCTATCCAATTTACTGCCACTCTATCCACTAGAACATCATCAACAATTAACCCATTTTGACCTACAAGCGAATCCAATATGGGTTTGACAATATTATCGATATCATAAACTCCTGGGTTCTTTAGCCTATTTATGTGTCTGCAATAATAATCAATAGCAACCCAGCATGTGTTTGTAATAATGTATTCAGAAGTAGTAGTTAATTTCTGGACCTCACTTTTGAAACGGACCTTTTCCTCATTTCGATTTTGCATAGACACAGGTTTAACATCCACCGAAAAAATTAAGTTGCTATTCTGAAAACATGTTTCATCAAACTGATTTGTCATTATTGAATTCTCCTAAATCTGCATAACTCCGCTAAATAGGTGACTCATGTCACTTTTTGTAAGTTTGATAAGCTGAAGTCATGGCTGTATGTGTGCGAAAGTTTTTGGAAATGAACTTTCGAGCATTGAACTCCCAAAGTTAATAATTCATGAAAAAAAACGGATACCCATCGACTAATATGTTCCGCTAGTCAGTGTTTTCATTTATATTAGTTTTTGACGAGTTAGCCTTTTTAAGCAAATTAGCGGCTAGGGAGTTGGCTAGTGGATTCCCTTGTGTCATATTATGAATTCTTTCGATTACTGATGACAGATCATCTAGGGAACTCCCAATTAACTCTATTTGTTTTTTCGTTTCTTGATCCGTAAGTCCAGATAAACCGACTTTATCAAGTTCTGATTGTTTAGAAATGGTGCGACTTGTAACAATGACCGTAAGGTTTTTTGACAGTTTCCTTAAAGTTTCGATTTCCATTATCACGGTTTCAGGACTTGGGTGTTCATCAAGCCCATCAAATATTAGCAGCATTGGTTTATTTCTAATCCAATTTTGTAATACTTTTGTTCTTACAGGATAAAATTTCTCAATTTCTTTATAAATTTGCTCGACGATATTTCCTGAACGCCAGTTCCGTACTGGAATAAGCACAGGTATCATTTTTCCATTAGGTTTAATAATCAATTGCTCGGAACACTTGACTGCAATAGTCTGAACTAAAGTTGTCTTGCCAATTCCTCCTACACCATAGATGAAAAAACCGTCAGGATATTTTCCTAATAGATTTTCAAATTCGGGTCGTTCTACATAGTATGGAGGTCTGATCTTGTGAATCTGATTGGAAAAAACTTTAGCATATCCCACAGTATCAGCCACGTTAGCTGAAAATATTGATGCGATTTGAGTAGTAAAGGTACTGGTTCGTATTTGTAACGAAGAAAATTCATCCACACGAAATTTTCTGTCGATGATAATAAGAAACATTATCGCTGAAATGATACCTGAAGCTAAATTTATCAAAAAACCTGGCCAATCAGGAGAGCTAATGGAAAATGCAATAAGGATCAAAATAATTGAAATTACTGTGAGTACAAAATATGTAAGCCACGATGGTGGTGGAACTGCCCGGTAATCAGGTGGATTTGGATCGGGTTGTTGATTTTTCATTTGTAATTTCACCTCATAGGAATTAATTAGCCATCAAACAAACGTAAGCGGATAGTTTACGTAGGATGGAACTCTATTAATCAAAAACTTGGGCAAGTAAATATGCTGTGAACAAGAGAGTTTAATTAATCGTAATAGTAATATTCTACGCCCAATTAAAATATGATGTCCCCCTAGGATAAGGGTATTTTTATCGCTAGAATAATATAAACTGAATATTCATTTTTCTCTATCGTTGGCCGGACATAACCCACTGGGATTTGTCTGGCATTTTATTTTAAATCTCCCACTTGGGAGATTCTGGCACAAGGAGGTTCTTTTGATCAATGAAGTCGTTTTGGAAGGAATCGTGGTACGGGATCCATGGAAATTTATGGATGACCTGTTCTTCCGGTTGGTGATCTATCGAGACAGTGATCTACCTGCCAAGAAATTGGATCTGGAACGTGATGCAGGTGATTACATCAAC
>DAOUGX010000210.1:0-2361 GCA_034428855.1 Anaerolineaceae bacterium
GGCCCTGGTGATTGACCGCAGCGGTTCCATGTCCGGGGAAAAGCTGGAATATGTCAAACAGGCAGCGTCCTATGTTGTTGACCGGCTGGAAGACAATGACCGCTGTGCATTGGTAGCTTATGATGACCAGGTATATCTTTTATCTCCCAGTAAACAGATGAGTGTGGCAAACCGGGTCGAAATGAAAGAGTTGATTCGTACGATTCGTATTGGTGGCTCCACAAATTTATGTGGTGGCTGGTTGCAGGGGTGTCATGAAGTTGCCGAAGTAGCAGGTGAAAAGACCATCAACCGCACACTCCTTTTGACAGATGGTCTGGCCAATGTGGGGATCACCGACCTGGAAGAATTAGCCATGCATGCCCGTGAATTAGCAACCCGCGGTGTTACCACTTCTACCTTTGGTGTCGGACTTGGTTTCAACGAGCACCTGCTGGAGGCTATGTCGAACCAGGGCAGAGGGAATTTCTACTTTATCGAAACCCCCATGCAAATTCCGGATATTTTTATAAGAGAATTTAACGAACTGGCTACCATCACTGCTTCGGATGTTGAAATTGAACTGGAAATCCCGGACCAGGTTGGTATTGAGATATTGGGTGGTTGGGCGCATGAAAAAAAGGATGGAAAACTCCGAATTTTTAGCGGAAATCTCTTTTCAGGACAAAACCAGGAAATTTATCTAAAGGTGTTAACCCCACCCACTACTGATAAAACTGAACTTGGGTTTAATGCAAGGGTAATGGCTAAAGATGAACATGGAAAAGTGATCGAGGATCAAGCGACCTGGGTCTTCCAGTATGCAGAACAGGAAAGTGTGAAAGCTGAATCACGGAAGCAGGATCTACTGGAACGCTTTGCAACGGTTGAGTTGGCCGATAAGTCTACTGAAGCTCTTAAGCTGGAGCGAGCTGGCGAGAGAGAGAAGGCTTTCCGGTTGATGAACCAGACCATCATGGCAAACAGCCCTTATATGACATCTGAAGATTTAGATAAGTACCTCAATTTATCCCATCGTGTTCAACGCGGGATGGAAGAACCGGATCGTAAGTCCACGCAATATAATGAATATTTGAGAAAACGAAGGCGAGGGGAATAGGAAAAAGTTGTAAGTTTACGAAAAGAGATAAATTAATACCAAAATTACTAGAAGATTATTCATCCTGATTATCGATTCTTACAATTACTATTCTTGACAGGTCTGATAAATGTAATTACAATGTAATTATTCAAGGAGCCATTTTCATGAATCAGACAATCAAAGGTAAAGTGGTAAAAATCGGTAACTCTCGCGGAATTCGTATTCCTCGTGCACTTCTAGAACAAGCCGGCTTAACAGATGAAGTCGAAATGAAAGTTGAAGGGGATCAATTAATAATTCATCCTGTTCGTAAACCTCGTGAGGGATGGGAAGCCCAATTTGCATTAATGGCAGCTAATCATGATGATCAGTTAATTGATGAAATGATCATTTCTGAATGGGATGATGAAGAATGGACTTGGTAATAAGGAGATTTGAAGTTTATCTGATTAATTTGGATCCTATTATTGGGAAAGAAATTAAGAAAACACGTCCGTGTTTAATTATTTCTCCTGATGATATGAATAAATATATATCAACAATTATCATTGCTCCAATGACAACCAAAGGAAGAAGTTATCCAACACGTATTCCCTGTAATTTTGATGGAAAAGACGGGCAGATTGTTCTGGATCAAATAAGAACAGTCGATAAAATTCGAATCATTCGAAAACTTGGAAAAATTACCACTTCTACCCAAAAAGAAGTATTATCTGCATTAACCGAGTTGTTTTCAGAATAGAGTTTTCTAGTTTAAAAAATTAAATAATTATGGAAGGTGTCATGGAACTGATCGAACGCTTTCGTGGTTGTTTGTTAGGTCTGGCTGTTGGGGACGCCGTAGGCACTACTGTTGAATTCAAACACCGTGGTACCTTCGAACCAGTCACGGATATGATGGGTGGTGGACCATTCAATGTTCCAGCAGGAGCCTGGACGGATGACACCTCCATGGCGCTGTGCCTGGCGACCAGCCTGCTGGAGAAAAATGGTTTCGATGCCCAGGATCAGATGGAACGCTACTGGCGCTGGTACCAGGATGGCTATTTGAGCAGCATTGGCCGGTGCTTCGATATTGGCGCAACAACTCGTCAGGCTCTTGAGAGGTTCCATGAAAATAAAAATCCATATAGTGGCAGTACCGACCCCCATACTGCCGGGAATGGTTCGATTATGCGCCTGGCACCGGTGGTGATGATGTATTATCCGGATCTGGAATCCGTTTTGCATTACAGTGTAAAGAGTTCAAGAACCACCCACGCTGCCCTGGAATGCCTGGA
>DAOUGX010000211.1:0-4632 GCA_034428855.1 Anaerolineaceae bacterium
ACCATTCACGTAATTCTGGAAATACTTGCTTCACCAAATAATCACGCTCAGCGTGCATATCTTCAAATGTAGAACTGATAAATATTCGAACCGTTTCCCATTGCGTAGTCATAGAATACCTTTCAGTAATTTTCAAAAAAACTCGTAAATAAGTAATTTTCTAATTTATGTTAACCTCATAAATAACGAGGTTTGTTGATGGAGAGTACTTATGATGGTCAGGTAACCTCCTTTCTCACACTAATATTAAGGAAAAAGGAGATTTATTCTCTGACCTAAATTTATTTCCTTAAACCAAATTATCTTTCACCCGGACCATTTTGTAGCCCACAATTTCAAGCATCCAGGGAATTGCCTTGGAAATCAAACGATCCAGATCCTTATATTGCTCACTAAGAAAAACAGCTGGAGATAAGCCCATACTTCCAACATACATTTCTCCATAGACAATCCCTGCACTCGAACGTTCTTTCTCATCCCATGCCACCAGACCATCATGCTTTTTGATTGATTTTTGTTTATATTTGTTGTACGTCCACCCTGCTTCGATATGATGACGCACCCATCGGATATGTTCCAATTGACTGATCGTTTCCAATTCTTGCGAGGAAAATTCCGCTGCTGGTGTTTCACTGCTCAGAGGTTCGATTGCAAAACCAACTGCTGCAAGTTTCTCCGGGATTTTTCTGGCACTATGATAATTCTGAGAAACCTCATCTGGCGGTAAGCTGCCAGGTAATTTATTATTTTGTTGGTAGGCAGCAAGGAATTCATCTCGACTGATCGTAAAAGGATCCCGGGATTTGTCGATCGAAAAGATTAATGAATACATTGTGTGCACACCTACCGCCATTTTTGAAACATTTTCCTCATCAAATTCTATTTCATTTACAAGATGATAAAACGCTTCTCCGCCTTGATAATACTTCTTTTCTTCGGCTATTAATTTATAAAATTGCTGACCATTTACATGCAGGTTCATTTGATCTACGGGTGGGAGATCAGAACGGTGAAATTTCGATTTATCAAATAACTGGCTGGTCTTAAAGATCGTTTCTAGTGACCGGGTGCCATGTTTAAATTGAGGAACCATTAATAGGGCATTCAACACACCGTCATCGATTTGTAATATTCCATCCTTAATCAAATGCCGATACCCCACTGATAATAAGCTATTAATCAATAATGCGCGCCGGATGATATATTCCGGATCCATTTGTCTGGCATGGTTTAATAAATCACCTTCTGTATCAGTTTCTTTTTCATATAACTTCTGAAACGAATATGGAAGTACCGGATTGGGACCGAGCACATTGATATACCCTTTTATTCGACTCAGAAAATCAGGTCCTTTTTCAGAGATAGCCTTTTGAGTCTTCTCTTCAAACTGTTCCATACATGTGCTGGTACCACCAGCAAAAACAAAGATAGATTTTCCAATATTATGGGTCAATTGTCCTTCTTGAAATTCCCCATCCTGCATGGGTGCAAGGAAATAGCGAAGCCAGGCTAGATTCTTGCTATCAAATTCATCCCAAAACACTAAGGGAACTTTGCCAGATAAAGAAATATCACGTACTACATGAAATGCCTGATATAAATCCTGTGGGTTATTTTCATTAAATTGTGAAAGATTAAAAGTAACTTCTTTAATTTCCTGGTCACCAACATCCAGAGCCTTTGCTAATTGTTTGATACTGAAAGATTTACCAGAACCAGGAGAGCCAAAAACTGCAATGGAAAGTGGTTGGTTATTTCGTTGATGCATGTATTCAGATATCAGGGTTTTTAAGTGATGTAAAAACTCCATTTCCTTGCGATCAACAGTCAACAGAAAATTATACTGGGCGATCGGGATGTTCCAGCCTTTCAACGCTGTTTTAGGCCCGGTCAGGGCGATTTGTCTTGATAGGGAATAATAATCCCATTGTGTTAAACCTAATAAAGTCCAGTTTTTTTGCGGGTTCTCAGAGTCCTCTTTGAATAAATTTACAAACATATCAAAATCAAGCTTTACAGGAGAAAACTCATGTGATGGTTTTGACCCGTAGACCTCATCAAATACCTCGGTTAATGAAGATAATTCCAGACAAAAATCCATTGCCTTTCCTCCTATTTGCAATAATTTCCTTCTGCCTGGTAAATATCCTCTGATGGCGTTTGAAAAATTTACCTTTCCCTCAGATACAGGGAATAATACTTCCTTACACACAAGAGAAGTTAACAGTTCAAAGTCTCCAGGCAAATAACCCGGATGTGCCTCTTCCCAATAACCTTCTCCACCCATTGAGTCAAAGAAGAAATAGAATTCAGGTTTTCCGGATTTGTCTGAATTATGAATCAATAAGGCACCCGTGCAACCAAAAGAAATGATCACATATTCAGCAGTCCGAAGCGGGTACAAATCAATCGAAGCATGGAAATATATTTCATTCACAATATCCTGAACTGTTTGTTCCCAGGATAATCCTTTACTAATGGAAGTATTCAATTTTCTGATATCTTCCACCTGGAGTAAAAGAATGGTTTGTTTACCAAAACTTGGTAATAAATCTGTCCATAATTGACTTTTAAATAGTGGTGGATTAGGTATGTAAATGGTCCATTTATTCTTCAGCGAATTACTAAATTGCGTGACATTGATATTGCGAATATTCAAACCGTAATCCTGAACGATTACCAGGTCTGCCAGTTCCAAATTATCTTGTAATAAATTGGTGTCCGGGTTAATTTCAGCTTGACCCAGGTAAGAAATATTATCAATTCTCCAGGCTTTTCCATTGCCCTCTTTATATTTTTTCCAGTTGGCAAATGCCTGGTTATAATTCTTATTACATGGATTCACCGCTTCTAAATTAATTCGGTCATTGGATAATCCAGAAATATGCCAATCTATATCACGGGTAGGATTTGAAAAATATTCCCTGACAAATTCAAGAATTCTTTTTATACTTTCTGTGCCCCAAAAATCGCAATAGACATCCTTTTTATTGCCATCATTGAAAAAATTCCATTCCAAAACCTCATCGCTGAAAAGAAATATTTCTTTTTGCATTCGCCACGCTCCTGAAGACAAATTAATAAAGAATCCATGTCGATTCACCCTATAAAATTGTACTCAGAATTATTTACAAGTGTTAAAATTCACAGATGGAGAATCACATCACCACAAACAATAATTGCCAGACAACTCCTCGATCTTCTCCACTTGTGATAGCGATTACAGGGCATCGTTTCATTGAATTTTCTCATCCAATCATCCAGGCTGTGAATTCAGTCTTATCAACAATCATTGAAGCACATCCAGATAAAGAAATAGAATTGTTGAACCCACTGGCCGAAGGGGCAGATCAGTTGGTCGCACAGGAAAGTAGGAATTTTATCAATATTCATCTTGTTAGTGTTTTGCCGTTGCCTATTGATGAATATAAAGAAACATTTGTTTCAGAGGAAGGAAAAATTGCCTTGGATTCATATGTAAAAATCAGCAAAAAGGTCATTACATTACCCAGGGTGGCACATCCGTCAAAAGCCTATCAACAATTAGGAAAATTCTTAGTGGAGAAAGCGGAAATATTGATCGCTTTGTGGAATGGTGAAAAAAGTAACGGTTTTGGCGGTACAGGAGAGGTCGTCGAACTTGCCCAACAAGTCGGAAAATTAGTTTATTGGATTTATGCAGATAACCAGAAAATGGGAGTCTCCAATTCATTCAGTAAAATAATGCATCCGGGGGAAATTAATTGTATCTAAATAGGTATTCGAATCATTTGTCAACTATTATTTCAAGATATATTTCTTTCAATGGTGAATGAAATAATAGTCGAAGATTGCCTTACTGGCATTTTTTATGACAATCTTAGTAATTTTGGTTCCTGTAATGTGAACAGTAAACAGGCTTACCTCAATTTCAAATCGGAAAACTGAAAAGTGTATTTCATCTGGTCAGTATAAACACATTCAATGGTGTCCTTCACCACATATTCTGAGGAGTAGTAGATTTCGGTATTTTTCAACGAACTGCTTGAACTGCAGGTGACAGGGGTAAATTTATAGTTCCCCCATTGGGTATTCGATATCATCCTCTTGGGTGAAACAACGCTTTTTTCTTACTTTGTTTGTTTCAGATTTACCTAATTTCTCTAATCGCGTTTTACGATCACTGTTGTGAAATCATCCTGATGTGGCATTTCACCACTGTGGCTCTGAACTACGTGCCAAAGCTTATTACAGATATCGCCAGCGCTTTCCATCCGATTAACGAATAATTCCTGTTTGATGCGTTCAAAACCGAACTCGGCACCATGAGAATCGATGGCTTCGTTCAATCCATCGCTATGCAGCAGCGCCAGGCCATTGTGGGGAATAGTCACTTGCTGCTGGTCAATTCTAACATTCTTGAACAAACCAAGCGGTTGCCCCTCCTGCACTTCGATGTCGATGCACTTTCCCGCGCTATTCAGAACGATGGGCGGTAGATGACCAGCTCTGGAATAGCGTAAAATTCCGGTTCTGGAATCCAGAATGCAGTAAAGAAGAGTGACAAACATATTGGAAGCATTCATATTAATCAGATTACGATTGACGTTTTGCAACACCTGGAGCGAGTTTTTTGCACCCTTGGTCTCTGCC